>JANPMZ010000293.1:0-6339 GCA_031427195.1 Nitrospirota bacterium | reverse complement strand
CTCTTCGGTGTAGGGATTGATCGACAGGAGCCGCGTCGGTCTCTGCAGTGCTTTCGGTTTCACCTTGGTTGCCTGAATGTTCTTCATTCCCTGTTTCGGGGGGACAAGATTTTTCGATCTGGATTTCAGTGTTCCATACTTCCTGTTCTCAACGCTTTGTTTCTTGCCCGTCATTTCCATCCTCCCGGTATTGTTTCATTTATCTCAATCCGCAATCCGAAATCTGCAATCCGAAATTGATCTACGTTCTCTTCTCCCTTGGCTCATACACACAGCCGATATTGCCGCAGTAATTCCCGGTGTAATCCGATGAAGGCCGGTACAGCGCCGGTTTCCCCTGGGCTTCGCCGAACTTTTCTTCGATGATATGCGCGGTCCAGCCTGCAATACGCGAAACGGCAAAAAGCGGAGTCATGAGATCCGGGGGGATGCCCATAAGATGATAGACGGGAGCGCTGTAGAAGTCCACATTGGGCTTGATCGTGGTCTTGCCCCGTTTCTCGAACTCGGCGAGCGCTGTTTCTTCGATCTGCGTGGAGAGCCGGTGCCACTGCTCCTGACCGAGCTTCTTCCCTAACCGTTCTCCCATCTGCTTCAGGAATTTCGCACGGGGGTCCGTGGTCTTGTACACCGCATGGCCCATGCCCATGATCTTTTGGCCGCTGTCGAGCTGCTGCCTCACCCATCCGGCAACATCCTGTTCGTTCCGCAGCTCCTGCAGCATCTTCATGACCACGGCATTGGCGCCGCCGTGCAGGCTCCCGGAAAGGGCGCCCACGCCTGCTGCAACGCCCGCATACATATGCGCCTGCGTTGATACCACCTCGCGGCAGGCGAAGGTCGATGCATTGAAGGAATGGTCTGCGTGCAGCACCAGCGCCGTGTCGAGGGCGCGCACCATGTCCGGATCGGGCTTTTCACCCGTGAGCTGCCACAAAAAATTGCCTGCGTGGGACAGCGCATTGTCCGGCGGCAGCGGTTCACGGTCATGCCGTATCCGCTGCCATACCGCCACGATGGCGGCAACTCCGGCGATGAGCCGAACAGCCTTTGCGTCATTGGCTTCCCGCGACTCATCATGAAGCTCGGGCTCGGCCATGGCCAGGAGCGGTATGGCTGCCTGCAGCACATCCATGGGATGCGCCCCGTGCGGCATGCTCTTGAGTGCGTGCAGAACGAAGCTCGGCATCTGCCTTGCCTTCACCAGCCGCTGCGTAAAGTCTTTGAGCTGCTCTTCGGAAGGCAGCGCGTCTTGAAGAAGCAGATAGGCCGTCTCCTCAAAGGTCGAGTTTTCCGCAAGCTCTTCGATGCGATATCCCCGGTAGATGAGGACCCCGTTCTCACCGTCCACGTCGGAGATCCTCGTGTCCGCCACGGTCACGCCGCGCAGGCCGATGTTCTTGGTTGCTACGGTCCCGGTCCCCCGTTTGATTAATTCAGGTCTTCTTGATTGAGCTTTGGTAGCCATATATGCCTTCTTTCGTAGGGGCGGGTTTGAAACCCGCCCCTACCGGTTTATAACCCGTCCCTACAATTTTAATTCATCCTTCACATAATTGAGCGTCCCGCCTGCCAGCAGATGTCTCCTCTGACGGTCGGACACGTTCAATCTTGTGAGTATTCGCTTGCCGTCAACCTCCACCGGAATTTCATGATCTCCTTGTTCAACGCGTTTCCGCACTTCCGGAAACCGCACGGTCATGCCCTTCTCGATGCGTCCGTAATCAGCAGGGTCCTTGAAGATCAGCGGAAGGATGCCGAAATTGCAGAGATTCGACAGGTGGATGCGGGCAAAACTCTTTACGATCTTGGCCCGAACTCCGAGATAGCGCGGCGCAAGAGCGGCATGTTCCCTGCTCGACCCCTGGCCGTAATTCTCGCCGCCGATGATCACGACGGAGCCGGCCGCCCTGCACTCCTTCGCGAAATCCGGGGCGACCTGCACGTACACAAACTCACTGATCGCCTCGATGTTCGAACGGAGCGGCAGCACCCTGTTTCCGGCAGGCATGATGGCGTCCGTGGAAATATCGTCCCCCACCTTCAGTACCACCTCAGCGCTCAACGTCTCCGGCAAGGCATCGAGCTTCGGCAACGGTTTGATGTTCGGTCCGCGGACCACCACGGTCTTCCGAAGCTCGTCGGACGGGAAGATCACGGACCGGTCGTCGATCAGAGAGACCGCCGGGTCAGTGATCAATGGATAGGGCATCATATTCGAAAGGTCCCGCGGGTCCGTGATAACCCCGGTAAGCGCGGCCGCGGTAGCTGTCTCGGGAGAACAGAGATAGACCTTGTCGTCCTTCGTGCCGGATCGACCGGGGAAATTACGCGGAAACGTGCGCAGGCTTACCTCGCCGGTGCCCGGCGCCTGTCCCATGCCGATGCATCCCTGGCATCCCGGTTCGTGTACGCGCGCGCCGGCGGTGAAGAACGTGAGCAGGCCGCCCTCCTGCGCAACGTTCTCGATGACCTCGCGGCTTCCGGGATTCACGTGGAAACTGGTATCCGGATGAACGCGACGGCCTTCAAGCATCTTTGCCGATACCATCAGGTCGCGATAGGACGAGTTCACGCTGCTCCCCACAATGGCTTGGTCGACCTTGATGCCGGCCACGTCCCTCACCGGCACCACATTCCCCGGCGATGACGGTTTGGCGATCAGCGGTTCGAGCTTCGACAGATCGAGCTCTTCGTATTCGTCGTATGTCGCACCCTCATCAGCTGCGAGCGGCGCCCACGCGGGACCGCGTCCCTGGGAGGTCAGATAGTCCCGCGTCCGTTCATCGGAGGGGAAGATCGAGGTCGTTGCTCCGGTCTCGGTGCCCATGTTGCCGATGGTCTCGCGGTCCGTAGCAGAGAGCGTCGAAACCCCAGGCCCGTAATACTCGATGATCCTGCCCACGCACCCCTTGACGTTGTATCGGCGGAGCATCTCCAGGACTACATCCTTGGCGCTCACCCAATCGGGCAGCTTGCCCATGAGCCTGACGCCCAGCACCTTCGGGCAGGACAGATGATAGGGATGCCCCGCCATGGCCAGAGCCACGTCCAGGCCCCCCGCTCCGATGCCGAGCATGGACACCCCGGCTGCTCCCGGCGTATGGCTGTCCGAACCCAGCATGGTCTTGCCCGGTACGCCGAAACGCTCCATATGCACCTGGTGGGAAACACCGTTGCCCGGCTTGCTGAAATGGATGCCGTAGCGCGCCGCAGCGGTCTGAAGGAATTTGTGGTCGTCGGCATTCTTGTTGTCGGTTTGCAGCAGGTTGTGATCAACATATTGGGCCGCAAGCTCTACCTTGACCCGGTCGAGCCCCAGGGCCTCGAACTCAAGCATGGCAAGCGTGCCCGTTGCATCCTGCAGCAGGGTATGGTCAATCCTGATGCCGATCTCTTTGCCGGGAACCAGCTCACCCTCCACCAGATGGGCCGCCAGTATTTTATGCGTCAGGTTCTTTTTCATACCGCTTTTCATTATAGTATTCATAGTGCTTCCTTGACCTCAGCTTCAATCGGGACCTGAAATATCCGCTTTTTCATACCCATCCGGTTTGCGCGACACAACGACATGCAGAGAATGCTCAATCTCTTTTCCAATTCAATTGTATCACGGAAAGGAATCCTGTCAACGAGATTCAACGGCCCCATGATCATCCTTGACATTCCAGTTAATCGAGCTATACTGTAAGCAGATACAGGACTTAAACAATCCTGTTAAAAGTTTAAGAAAGTGGTTTGAGGTGTTACGTTTCACCAAGGAGGCACACCATGGCAACCGCAAAGGTACTAAAAGAGAAGGTTTATTTTGATGAAGTGTATACCGTGCTTGAAGGGATTAAAATGAAACTCTTCATACTGCGGGAGGAACTTGCAAAAACGTACGGAATCGAAAGCAGGATGTTTCGGGAGCATGACCGGCATCTGATCGAGATGGCGGAGTATATCGATTGGAAGCGTGACGTCCTTGAAAAGGGTACGTCCTTTGACTGGAAAACTGCAAGAGGGAGCAGGAACGACTTTATGAGTGACGTTTCTGTACGACCGCCCGAGAACATTACCGGACCGGATTTTTCCGGCGGGTATCTCGGTGGATGATGCATGAGCAACTATCGCGTGTTCAAGGCCGGCGATGATGATACCGCCGGTTTTTTTGTGTGGGTCGGGTCGGGTCGAGTCAGGAGTGCCGTTTTAGGATGATTCGACCCGCGCAGGTGCGACGGTTCAGAACAAACGGGACAGCAAAACGGGCACAGCGGTCTCGACGTTCAGTATCCGCTCTCCCAGACTGACCAGCGTACATCCGCAAGCCCTCAGCTTTTCGATCTCATAGGGGATAAAGCCTCCCTCGGGACCGATGATAAGGGTCGCGGCTCCACTAAGGGCGCGAGGACAGGGCGCTTCAGCCGTTGGGTGCGCTACGAGAGGGATGGTATTCTGTATCAGCCCCGGAAGCTCGTCCTCCACAAAGGGTTTGAACTGCCGACACAGCACGACCCCGGGAAGGACCGTATCCCGGGCCTGCTCCAGACCGAGCGCCAGTTGTTCATTGATCGTCTCCAGCTCAAGGAACGGGCTCTGCCAGAAACTTTTTTCCACGCGAAAACAGTTGAGCAGCATGATCCGCTTTACCCCAAGCGTTGCTGCCGACCGGAGCACGCGACGCAGCACCTTGGGCCGCGGCAGCGCCAGGATGAGCGTAACCGGAAGCGGCAAAGGCGGTTCTCGATCGAACCGCACCTCCATCTCCAGACCTGCATCATTGAGCGCGAGCACCCTGCCCGTACCGATCTTGCCGTTCAGCATTCCCACGCAGAGTTCGTCCCCTTCCGCTGCGCGGAGAACATCCTGCACATGCTTAAGCCTGCGGCCCTGAAGTCGCACGCGGTTCGCAGTGTCAATAAAGTCGTCTTTAAGAAGAAGGATAAGATTCATAAGAATTCAGGGTCCGGGGTCCGGGGTCCAGGGTCCAGAGGCCAGGTTAGAGGTTCTGCCCTCTGCGCCCTGCCCTCTGCTGTGTCACTCAGTATATGCCGTGCTCCGCATTTTCTTAACACTGCCCCGTTGCTTCTTGGACTCGATGCGCTTCTCTTTTGCCGCCCGTGACGGTTTTGTCTTTTTTCGCGGCTTCGGCTTTTCCGTGGACTTCCGGATCAGCTCCACAAGCCGTGCAATGGCGTCCTCGCGGTTCCGCTCCTGGGTGCGATGCTGCCGCGCCTCGATGATAAGGATCCCTTCCTGCGTGATGCGCCTGCCTGCCAGACGGATCAGGCGCGTGCGCACATCCCCGGGCAGGGAGGGCGAATTGCCCACATCGAACCGGAGCTGCACTGCCGTGGAGACCTTGTTCACGTTCTGGCCGCCCGGTCCCGAGGCCCGGACGAAATGCAGCTCGATCTCGCGCTCTTCAAGCGCTATGTTCCGCGTCACCTGGATCATAATTCTCCTGTGATATCCCGATTAGAATGATGGCAGTATACCCGGTAATTTCCGGCATGGCAAGACAGGACAGCGTGCCAATCGAACCAAAACAAAAGGCAGCCCCATGGGGCTGCCTTTAAAAGACTGCATTTTATCAGAGCGCTAGAAAGTATAATTGAGCCCAAGGGTAAGTCCCGAGAATGTATGGGTATGGGTTTGCGTACCTTCGTCGCCGGTGAACGACTGCACCTTGTACCCGAGCGTACCGGAGAATGACTGGGTGAATGCCAATGCAGCGCCCATTTCAATAGAACCTCCCGTTTTATCGTATGAAGGAGATGACCCGCCGGGAGTATTCCACTCACGTTTCATTTTCATAAAAGCCAGGTTCCCGTAAAGTGCTGCGGACCCGCCAAGCGGAATGCTCGCTACTAGGCCAAGACCCGGCCCCTTCAGCTTCCAAGAACCCCAGCCCGCGTTCGAATATCCCGATACAGGATTAGTATAGGTGGCCGGTGCTTCAACGGTTTTATATCCAGCAAAAAATCCGAAATAGCGCGAGAACATGACGCCCATGGTCAGATCAAGGTCTTTCCTTTCAAAGGACATGGTGCCCGCGCTTGCAGTGCCCCAATCGCCAGATTCGTAGTCTTTCATGGATTTCAGATAGGTTGCACCGACAAAAAAATGGTCCCCGAACCGCACATTCAAGCTTGGACCGACCATAAGAGCATTGCCGTTGTCCCACGTTTTTGAAGTACCACTGGCGTTCTCAATTTTCCAATCCCACTTGTTTGCCCAGGCCTTCACACCAACCGTAGCCTTTACTTCTGCAAATGCTGTGGTTGCAACTGCAAACAGGAAAATACCAACCAGTACCACGAGCAACTTTTTCATTGTATGCATCCTCCTTTAGAT
>JANPMZ010000292.1:0-2825 GCA_031427195.1 Nitrospirota bacterium | reverse complement strand
CTTTTTTAAAGCCTCTTCCGTGTATTCTGTGTGTTCCGTGGTAATAAATAATTGATACAAGGTCATTCTCGAAGACTGATAGCGGAATCCTGAATTCCTGAATGCCGATACCCGAGGAAGCCCCATGAAACTCTGCATCATTTTCCCTCCCTTGCCCTTCGGCTGGACACCGGTAGCGCCTCCGATTCTGGAGTATCTGGCCGCATTAACCCGCAGAGCGGACCCGAGTATTGAGATCGAATTGATCAGCGCCAGCGCTGATCCTGATGCCTTTGACCAACTGGAATGCGATCTGGCAGCCATCAGCATTCTGACCCCGACGGCGGTACCGGGATACCGGATCGCCGGGAAACTGCGTGCGCGGGGCATCAAGGTTGTGTTCGGTAATATGCATGCGTCAGCCATGCCCGAGGAGGCAAAGTCCCACGGCGATGCCGTGGTGATCGGCGAGGCTGAATCGGTCTGGCCCCAGGTGCTGAATGACTTCAAGGCAGGCCGTCTCCAGCCATTCTACAAGGGCGAGCGGATCGAGCTGGATGATCTGCCCACGCCGCTCTACGGGCTTTTGCAAGGCAAGCGCCGGCATCAATTCCGGATCGTGAATACCTCGCGCGGGTGTCCCTACAATTGCACGTTCTGTTCGGTCAAGCCTTTCTACGGCGACAAGATCCGGTTCCGTCCCATTGACCAGGTGGTGCGCGATGTGTCCGCCATTCCGGAAAAAATGTACATCAATGGCGACGAGAACATCTGGTGGACCGGCAAGGAGCAGCGGGCAATCGATTTGTTCACGGCGCTCAAGGGATGCGGCAAGCGGTGGATGGGTTTCGGCAGCCTCCGCCCGGTCTTATCCCCGGCAGGGAAGCGCATGCTGAACGCGGCCCGTGAGAGCGGCATGCTGACCGCGTGGGTCGGGTGGGATGCCATGACTGACGAAGGGCTGAAGGCCTATCATGCCGATGGCAAGATCGGCATTGACCGCGAAGCGGCCGTGCGAACGATCAAGGACCATGGCATAGACGTGTCGCTCTTCTACATGCTCGGGAGCCGCGAGGATTCTCTCGATGATTTTAAGCGCTCCGTGGAGGTTGCGGACCGCCTGGGAGTCAGTATGCACCCATCCCTGGTGGTACCGTATCCGGGGACCAAACTTCGCCAGGAGTATGAACCTTATCTCTACAAAGAGCTCGGGTGGGAGTACTACAACGGCGCATACGCGTTGTTCGAACATCCGGATCCGGCCATGACACCCGAAGTGCGTGAAGAGCAGTTCTACGAAACATCGCTTGAAGTGCTTCGCCTGGGGAGGGTGCTGCGGCATATGTTCAAGATTCCCCGGAGCGGTTTTCCTCATGCCCACATTCTTTCGCTCATGTCCCAGCTCCCGGTGCGGCATGGATATAAGATTGCGTATGAAAAGTGGAAGATTGAGAGGCATATTGTGGCGGAAAAAAGGCGTGTCGGGTGATGGCGCTGCCTGATAATTAGTCAGCCGCCGTTTTTTTATGCGCTCAAAGCGTATGGAACAGCGCATTCAACGAGCAATATGTTTATAACAAGCTGAAACATAATAGTATTGTTGACCTCTCAGGATAAGCGTTGGCGGCATATTTATTGCATTTTATATGGTGTGTGCTAAATCCGTCATAACGAATTTTTCGGAGGCCGTAACCTATGTCCAAGCTGCCATTAAACCCAATGACTGCTGCTGAAGCGGAGGCCGAACGCCATCGCCTGACCGAGGACATTCTTAAGTTCATCGAGGCGGGTGTGGACTCCGGGGTCCCGGACTTCAACGACTATTGCCTCAGGATGTTCGTTCTGCACTACCAGGTGAATGCCATCTTCCGGGAGTTCTGTGACGCGAAGAACGTGAAGCCGGGAGACATCTCGCGATGGCAGGACATTCCCATGGTGTACAACGATGTGTTTAAAACGCATCTTGTCGCGTCCTTCCCGCTCGAAAAATCGGTCATGGCCTGCCTCACCGGCGGGACCACCAGTCTTACCCAGCGGGGCCGCATCTTCCGCGACGAGGACGGCAAACGCCTCGTGTTTTCGGCCAACCGGATGATGACCGAAGCGTACTTGTTTCCCGATTTTACGGGAGGAAAACGCTGTCGCATCCTGATCCTTGCCCCCAGTCCTGAACTCGCCCCGTCCATGGGCATGGCCATCGGGATGGACCAGACCCGCCTGGCCTTTGGCACGCCGGACAGCATGTTTCTGCTCGGCAAGTCGGGGGTCGACGTGAACGCCCTGATCAAGGCCCTGCGCGAATCCGAGGCGAGCGGTGTGCCGGTGGCGCTCATCGGCGCGACATCCGCCTACGTCTATTTCTTTCAGGCCTGTCGCCGCAAGAAGATGTCGTTCCGGTTGCCGCCCGGGAGCCGCATATGCGACGGAGGCGGCTACCGCGGCCGGTTCGGAGTCGTGACCCGCGATGACTATTACGCCATGGTGCAGGAGATCATCGGCATTCCCAATTCGCATTGCGTCAATGTTCTGGGTGAGGCCGAGACAGCGACCAACCTGTTCGACGATTCCCTGCGCCGCTGCGTGAAGGGCCTGCCTTCGAAGAAGCGCACGAGGCCGGTGCCGCCGTGGTCGCGTGTGCTGGCCATGAGCATCGACGAGCTCAAGCCGCTGCCTGACGGCGAGGTCGGACTGCTTGCACACTGGGACCTGGCGAACGTGCCGACGGTCCTTGCGGTAATTACGGACAACCTGGGATATACGACCGATGGGGGAACGGGCTGCGAGATGGTAGGCCGCGCCAAAATCGAGAACGGTAAGGTCTCACCTCTGCCTGACGAGGAGCGCAC
>JANPMZ010000291.1:0-4544 GCA_031427195.1 Nitrospirota bacterium | reverse complement strand
CTGCCCGGCCGGACCGCCGAAACTGATGAAGCCCAGCTTGAACCAGTATTTGACGGCCTCGCCGAACGGGACTGACCGGGGTGGCGCTGTGTTTTCCGACATGGGATGCTCCTTAAGAATTCAGCGGTAAAAAGAAAAAGTATGTTTTATAGTTTTACCTATCATAAACTATTGAGGTTTATGCTATGATAAATTTTTTAACTCGATGTCCTTGATTTTTCCGAACTGGATATACCATGCCTGTGTCTTCGGGTCCCATCTCCCCTGCGCAGCCTTGGCCTTTTCCCGCAACGATTTACCATCAAGACCTATACGCACCGGCACAACAGTGCTATCCTTGAAACAGCGCGGCGTCAGGGGCCATGGTTTTTTTCAACGATAAGCTCGACACGAATATATGCCTAATCAGCGGCGATGTCAAAGATTTCGATGGGGTATTTTAGGGGTATATAGCTGAAGAATACGGTTTATAACTTTATGTATTGCAAAGGATGGAAACCTCAACAACTCCAGAAAGTACTTTTTGTCTGACGACTATAGCACAAAATGCAGACGACAGGAAGAAACTTTCAAACACTGCCGCAGTGATTCTGCCCTTTTGCCCCGCGCTCGCTGATAATCATCAGTTTTCAAAAAAGCCGTTGCTGACTCTTTCCCGTCGCAACCTCATGCTCATCGACATTCCTGGTCAACGAATTCCATGAGGGATCATGCTCCTTCTGTGCCTTGCCTGCCCGGTCTTTATCGGAATTTGCGTAGCAGTAGACGCATCCGTGGGCACAGGTATCGTAAGCGCCGATATCAACGCTCCGGGTACAGGCGCATTCCTTGCGCGTTGATGCAGGCCGCGTATCGACCTGTACGTTGAACAGGCCAGAAAGGCGGGCGCCGTCTATGCAGCTTGCTTTCCCGATCTTTTCCGACAGCAGATGATCGTTGCAGCAGGCAAAGAGCAATATCCCGTATTGTTCCGCCCTCGCTGCCAATCGCTCGGCATATTCCTGCTTTACCGCTAAAGGCGGATCGATCAGGGTATGATCGGTATGGGTGCGCAGATTGGAAAGTGCCCGTTTATAGGGCTGGACAAAGCTGATGAAGCATCGCTCTGCACTCCCTTTGAGCAGTTCCGCGCATTGCACAAAACGCTCTTCATGCATGGCAAAGGACAATTTGTCCGTGATACAGATAGGGTCGTAGCGCCAGACAATCCGCTCCGGCCCGTAGCGCTTCGCAAGGTATCGATAGTCCCGAGTAGCCTCGCGAAAATCGGGTACGTTCAGCTCAAGGTCACGGTTCCCGGAGACGGTAAAATGAAAAAAGAGGTTCTTCGAGCTTTGTTCGATCGTCTCGAGCCAGGGCAGGAGCGGTGAATAATTCTTCGACCAGAAAACGATGGCGCTCAGGTCCTGCGGCTCAAGCGACACCCGCAGCATCTTCCCTGAATAGGGTTGACGCACGAAGACATGGCCCGCCTTGATCCGGTTGACGAACCACGCTCCATAGAAGGCCGGTATATCCGTTCTTCTGCTGACCGAGAGTATCTGCGGCATAGGGCTGCTCCTTGTGATCACTGGTATAATTGCACTATCGGGACAAAAAAACAAGCGGCTCCTCATCCGCTCCCGGGTCGCATTTCCCGTTGAACCTGCCCGGTCAGAAGTAGACGAACACAAAAAAGCCCATCAGCAACTGATGGGCTTTTGGTAACTGCTCAGGTCAACATTTTATCTGCGGATAAATAAAGGTTTTTTCTTTACGTCGTATACCCATTCTCACCATGCTGGCTGATATCGAGCCCTTCCGTTTCCTGATCTCGGTCAACACGAACACCCATAACCAGATCGATCAGCTTAAAGAGCCCCAGACTCACTACAAACGAATAGACCGCGACCAGCGCCACAGCCCCGACCTGCACTGCCAGTTGCCGGGGATTGCCATAGAGAAGGCCGTTCGCGCCTGCGGCATTAATGGCGATCGAGGCAAAGACGCCTGCCAGGATGGTGCCAGCCGTTCCACCGACGCCGTGGACCCCGAAAGCGTCAAGCGAATCATCATAGCCGAACTTCGTTTTTGCATTCAGCGCCGTGTAGCACAACAGCGAAGCAACGACACCGATGAACAGAGCGGGCATGGGGCCGACGAACCCGGCTGCCGGGGTGATCGTGGCGAGTCCTGCGATTGCGCCCGTGGCTGCCCCGAACATGGTCGGTTTTCCCCGGTGATACCATTCAACAAAAACCCAGGTGAGCGTGGCCGATACCGCTGCCATATGGGTCGTGACAAAGGCCATGGTAGCGAGCCCGCCTGACGAAAGTGCGCTTCCGGCATTGAACCCGAACCAGCCGAACCACAACAGCCCCGCACCCAGCACCGTCATCGGGAGATCGTGCGGAGGCATATGCTCATGCAGGAACCCTTTTCGTTTGCCGATATATAATGCTGCTGCAAGTGCTGAGAAACCCGAGGTTGCATGGACCACGATGCCTCCGGCAAAATCAAGCACACCGAGATTCTTCATCCAGCCGCCCGTGCCCCACACCCAGTGCGCGACCGGATCGTACACGATCGTGGTCCAGATGAGCGTAAAAACGATAAAGGCGGAGAATTTCATGCGTTCGGCAAAAGCGCCGCTGATAAGCGCCGGCGTGATCACCGCGAACATTGCCTGGTAGATCATGAACGCCATATGCGGGACCGTTGGAGCGTAATCAACATTCGGCAGAAGCCCGACAGTGTTCAACCCGGCCCAGTCGAGGTTCCCGATCAGTCCCTTGACATCAGGCCCGAAGGCAAGCGAGTACCCGAACAGGACCCATTGAACGCTCACCAGTGCTATGGCGACGAAGCTGTGCATGATGGTGCCGAGCACGTTCTTCCTTCTGACCATGCCCCCATAAAACAGCGCCAGCCCCGGCGTCATGAGCATGACGAGCGCCGTGGACATCAGTATCCAGGCAGTGTCGCCGGTGTCGATCTTGGGAGCTGTTGCCGCGGCCTCTGCGGCGTGTACGACAGAAGCGGAACCGGCCAGTGCGGCAGTTACTAATAAGAGGGACAGCCTCGTGTATTTTTCTTTGAGCGTCATTTTCACAGCAGATCCTCCTGCATACATTTTTTATTTCGCCTAAGGACGGGCGCTGCATAGCATCACTTCTGTTACAGTGCGGCCTCGCCTGATTCGCCGGTCCTGATCCTGACCACTTGTTCGACATTCAGCACGAAGATCTTTCCGTCGCCCACTTTGCCCGATCGCGCCGCTTTCACAGCAGCATCGATGACCTGCTGCACCATAGCGTCCGCGACCACCACCTCGATCTCGACCTTGGGTACGAAGTCCACGGTGTACTCTGCGCCGCGGTACACCTCCTTGTGCCCCTTTTGGCGGCCAAACCCCTTGACCTCAGAAACCGTCATACCATGAATATTCAAAGCGGTGATCGCTTCTTTCACGTCATCAAGCTTGTATGGCTGAACAATACATTTAACCAGCTTCATGTGTGCACCTCCCATGCTTTATTATTGTTCAAGTGAATAGTTTATAAGCAATACCTGTACCAGAAATATGAGCTGGCCAACATATTGAATTTACACAATAGACGTCTTCCAATTAAAGCCTGGTATTGTTTAAATTATCAGCAGGTGATGAATAGCTATGCAGTGGAGTTGAGTACTGTTTGCACATCAGCCGTATATTTTTCTGATGGGCAACGAAATCGCGGGTTGGCTGAATAAGATAAAAACTGAGGAAGGGTAGCTTTGTGCGCTTTATGTCTGAGTTCGATCTACACAGGTATGCCCTCACAGGCTTTCCCTGTCACACCACCGTGTGCGCGGGTACGGATACAGGGTTCGGCTGGTTCCGCGTTATGGGCAACTCATATCGGAAGCCCAAACAAAGAAAGCCCATCATCGTGTGATGATGGGCTTGAAAAATATTCCCGGCGGCGTCCTACTTTCCCATGACCTCGCGGTCATAGTATCATCGGCCCAGGAGAGCTTAACTTCCGTGTTCGGGATGGGAACGGGTGTGACCCCTCCGGTATAGCCACCGAGAAACCTTATAAACAGGTTTGACACTGAATACGCAAGAATACTAAAAAGCCGAATTTGTCAGAAGCAGAAAATTTAGTGGTTAAGCCGCACGACCTATTAGTACTGGTTAGCTCAGGATGTTACCACCCTTACACGCCCAGCCTATCAACCCGGTGGTCTACCGGGGGTCTTCAGGGGGATTGCTCCCCGGGAGATCTAGTCTTGAGGTGGGTTTCCCGCTTAGATGCTTTCAGCGGTTATCCCGACCGAACATAGCTACCCAGCACTGCCCCTGGCGGGACAACTGGCACACTAGAGGTTCGTCCATCCCGGTCCTCTCGTACTAGGGACAGATCCTCTCAAATCTCCTACGCCCACAACAGATAGGGACCAAACTGTCTCACGACGTTTTGAACCCAGCTCTCGTACCGCTTTAATTGGCGAACAGCCAAACCCTTGGGACCTACTTCAGCCCCAGGATGCGATGAGCCGACATCGAGGTGCCAAACCGC
>JANPMZ010000290.1:0-6868 GCA_031427195.1 Nitrospirota bacterium | reverse complement strand
GAATAATAGAAGCGGGCTAACCTGAAAAGCTATATACCTGTATATGAAAGCTTGTTATATACAGGTAGATGATTCTATATACCTGTATATGCTTTCATATATATGTATATAACTGATTCCGTCCCATCAATAACTGGTTAGACGTATCTACCTCCCCATGATCGCTGAAGGTGAATGCGTATCGGTAAGCACGGGACAATGCAAATCCAGATATACGTTTCGTACATGACCTGCTTCCAGAAAACGCCGATCCAAAGGTCGGGGATTTTTAATTCAACGGCAAAGGATAGTTTCACCGAATATTCTCCTTTGCTATTGCCGTCTTCGTTTTCCCACATGATGCGGAATAGCCGGACACGCTTGCAAAGTCTATCCCAGGTCAGAGCTTTTTTTACTCTGAGGTTTTTCAATTTCAGCCCTTTCGTCTAACAAGGTTCGTCGAGAGGGACGGAAAAGCACCGCCCCTCACAACCGTGTTATGCTATGAAAACACGTGCCAGATGAACCCACCATGGACAAAGGTCCCGATGTAATTGTCGTGCTTGCTTACCACGCTGAGAACCGGATGTCCTGTCCCATGAATAATAATTGACCGGCCTTGCGTTTCGTTGGTGGGCGTTACGAGTGCCCACAGACACGGAGTACCTTGCGGGTCTAAACCTACATGCAATAGTTCCGCGTCGATCGGCATTTGAATTATCTGATGATCCATGATTTCTAGTGTATATTTCCAAATTGATTTGCTCTTCATGCTTCCTCCAATAAAGTATTCAACCATTAAAATCGAGAGGGATGCTTCGCACCCCTCATTTTGTCGTTATAATTACCTGTCGGCAGAACATTTAAGTTCGTGGCTGCTTTCCCGTGGCCACGGGACTCGCTTCCAGCCCCCTCGCTCCATGTCGGACTTTCACCGTCAGCGGTGCGGGATTTCATCCGCTTCTTTCGTCGCATCAATGGGGGTTCTAACTTGTACTCAAGCCGTGCCCGGCAATTATAACCAATAAAATTGAGAGGGACGAGTGCGCCCCTCATTTTGTCGTTAGACACCAAACCGAAGAACCTAATTATAACCGAGAACCGAGCACCCTTGAGGGGCGCAAAAAAACCTTAAATTGATTACCTCGCCACGCATATTTCATGGTATATTGTTGAAATATCAATGTACGG
Source organism: Nitrospirota bacterium (assembly GCA_031427195.1). Taxonomy (GTDB): domain Bacteria; phylum Nitrospirota; class UBA9217; order UBA9217; family UBA9217; genus GWC2-56-14. Next base: position 5,698 of record JANPMZ010000290.1, on the reverse strand, counting down.
AGGAACAAAATGCCATATCCCATTGAAAGCTACGCCGGTGCTGGATGGCAGGCTCTCGACCAGTACATAAGGGAACAATTGCCTATTTTCGCACCCGACGAAATAAGACGGAGACAAAAAACAGAGGTTGCATTTCCTGCAGTTTCAACGGGTTTACAGTTGCAATATGAACATCCAAACGGGCGACTGTTCCAAGGTGATTCTATTAAGTGGCTTGAGTCTCTTCCCGCTTTGAGCGTTGACCTTGTTTTTGCTGACCCGCCTTATAACATCAAAAAAGCCGAATGGGACAATTTTGAGAGTCAGGAAGAATATATTGAGTGGTCAATCAAGTGGATAGCTCAAGCCTCCCGTGTTTTAAAACCTACTGGATCTTTATATGTGTGCGGTTTTTCAGAAATACTTGCGGACATCAAACATCCCGCATCAAAATATTTCAAACATTGCCGTTGGCTTATCTGGCATTATAAAAATAAAGCTAATTTAGGAAACGAGTGGGGACGGTCACATGAGAGCATCATCCACTTCCGCAAAACAGACGCTTGCAAGCTAAACATTGACGATGTACGCACACCTTACGGAGCGCATACGCTCAAATATCCGTCGCATCCGCAGGCAGAAACAAGCGCATACGGTGGCAATGGAAACAAGCAGCGTGACAACTGGATACCAAACCCTAAGGGAGCGAAACCGAAAGATGTAATAGACATTCCAACCACCTGCAACGGCATGGGTGAGAAAACCCCTCACCCAACGCAAAAACCAGAAGAACTTCTGAGAAAATTTGTTCTTGCTTCTTCCAATGAGGGAGATTTAGTCATTGATCCATTTTCCGGTTCTGGAACCACAATTGTAGTTGCGGAGCAACTAAAACGCCGCTGGATGGGCTGTGACATGGACATCAACTATAATAAATGGGCAATAGAACGGTTAAAAAACGTCAGACGCATGACTAAAGAAGAATGGATAGCTCATGACCGGAAAACCGCTGCGCGGAGAGAATCCATCCGATGACGCTTAAAAAACTTGTAAAACATGCCGTTAATAAAGAACGATTCAGCACAGTAGATAACTACATCACGTTTTGCGCCCGCTATCTGGAGTTTGCAGATACCGGGCTGCAAGCTCGCATCATATCTCAGAATGAAAACCACTATCAATTTTTCCAATACCGTGTTGACGGGAGCTACAACATTACCCGCCCGCTCAATTCACGTCTTATGTATGATGCTGAAAGCTTTGAAAACGCCGCACGTCAGTTTTTGCAGACACTTATGGACATTAAAAACGGTGTCCACCCATCAGACGATTTAAGGGAAAATATTAATCGAACAATCTACACCATTCAGCAGTCTATCGGCGCAACCCTTGACGCACTGCCCGCAGGAAAATCAAACCAAGCCCGCAAAGTAAACGGCGATTTGTTTGAGCGCTTTATCCGTTTACTGATTGTTTCCCTTGAAGTGGATTGCGTTTCAGGGACAATGCAAGTACCCGTGAAAGACAATGACGGCGTTGAGCTTTTCAAATCGAGCTATCAACATGATTTGCTGATTAGCAAAATGGGAGAGTTGAAGATTATAGGCTCCGTCAAAACATCCAGCAAAGACCGCATCGACAAGGTTTTTATGGACAAATTTCTTTACAACCGACTCACAGACACAGCCTTGCCTCATATCGCTATTTTTCTAAATGACGTACAGCGCAAAAAAGCAAAAAAAGAGAACGAGTATGGTGTATCAGCAACGTTTTTGCCTGGCCACTTTAAGGCTTACACAGTTAAACTAAATCCGCTTGATGGTGTTTATTACTGTGACATCCGGCCTAACATGCTTACCGACTCCTTGCTTTCCCAGCACATAAGAACCATTGATCATTTTTTCTATTTTGACCTTTGGTCTCTTCTTGCCAAGCCTGGACAAAACCTTGGTGAAATAGAAATTGCTCCAGTAGAAAAATAGTGAGCCTAAAAGCCTGCATACTTATTCAGTTGTCAAAGAGCGTAATTCCTGCGACAGCAAAATACTTCTAACAAGCAGGTCCAGTCGGACGCGAACACCGCGCCGCTGACCTGCGTGTTGGATGGCAAGAAGGTAACCACAAGATGCCTAGTACGCGCACCCAGGCTCACGTTTTTTTTGAAACACACGTTGAGCCTAATCATGACGCATGGTTGAACGAGCCAACGGATATTCGCTTGGCCATGAACGCAGTCGTCTCGCTGTACCATATGGCAGATCACTTTTGGCACGCGTATGCGAGCATTGATCCGAGCCGCGTCTTTGACACGGCAACTGCCGGCAAATTCCGTACTGCGCTCGCGCAGCGAAATGCGCACTTTGCAGTCCTCCGCGATGTTGCGGAGGCACATAAACACATGGCGCTAGACCGCGCCTCTCGCGTCCTCACTCAAGCGCAACAGACCGCAGTTGGAGCAACTGGGTTCGGGGAAGCAGACTTTGGCACAGGCCCGTTCGGCGGCGGGCCGTCAATCGTGGTGGAGTTGGACGACGACAGTAAGTATCACTTGAGTTATTTGGCGGAGGAAGTAAAGCGCTTATGGGTCACGATGATCTCATAGCATTGCCTTCTCATTTGGTTTGCAAATAGTTCCTTTAAAGGGGGTATTGAAATGAAAACAAATTCGACAAAGTTGATATTGATTCTTGTTTTTCTCGCCGTGTTGACAGGCTGCGGGAAAATCAAAGAATTCAACAATGATGCTCCGTCAGGTCGCGAGATTGGAATTGCCCTCTTTAAGTGTAATTGTGCACCACTAGTTCAAGAGACAGTTCAAGATGCTTTTATTGATGAATTTTTCACAAATACCAACTCAAAACCGATCAAGGGAGAAAACGGGTACATCACAATTCAGGGGAAAATTAGTATTGAAGAAGGCCACACTGCAAGCTCCTCAGGCCTATTATTGGGCAGTAGCTCTGGGATCGGCGGCGGCTCGAGTGGATCCTCAGCTACCGGAGTTTACGTGACAGGAATAACAATTCAAGCATACAAAAACGGTGAATTGATCGCAACGCATAGCATAGGTCAAAATCTTGGTAATGGAAAACTAGTTGCTCCTGTATCTCTTGCGAAGAAAGCAGCGAACTATATATCAACAGTTCTGGTTCGCCAAAATGAAATAGGGCGTAAGTAAAAAAACTGATGGGCTCAGGTCACGTAGGTTGAAACCTGATGCAAACGTTCCAACCACGCCGTCGAGAGGGTCGCTGGGAAACGCGCCCCTCACGGCGGCGTTAATCGCGTAAATGATGAATGACGCTAAAATAGAAGACCTCTCCGCACGGATAGATTTGATCCCTCTTCTTGCCCGATGGCATTTTAAACAATGGGGTGATCTGACGGGTGCATCAACCGAATCCGACTATACAGCATTGCTTTCCAGGAATGCGTCCACTCGTAATTTGCCGTTGACCCTGATTGCAGTGAGTAAGGATAAATTGCTCGGTTCAGTAAATATTGTTGATTGTGACATGGATGCTCGATCTGATCTCAAGCCATGGCTTGCCCAGTTATACGTTGTAGCTCCGGAAAGAGGCAAGGGCATTGGTTCCGCACTTGTCCATGCAGCAGTTGAGCGAAGCATGAAACTCGGATTCGGATATATCTATTTATACACTTCGGGAACACTTCCTTCTTTCTATGAACGTATTGGTTGGACAAGGCGAGAGATGGTTCACTACAAAGAGAAAGACCGGACCGTGATGGAAATGAGACTGCTCTGTTAAAAAGTGCTACATATGACTGAAGAATCTAAAAGAATAGAAATAATGGTTATACGAGAAGCTACCGTTAACGATATTCCTCTCCTGGCGATTCATCACCGAAAGATGTTCGAAGAAATATGGGAGAATAAAGGCGAAGATATCGATCGTTCAATATTTGCAGAAATTGAGAGGGCATATATTGAAAAATTAAAGCGTCAATTGCAGGACTGCTCTTGTAAGGCATGGGTGATCGAAGATGAGCATCGCGTAATTGCGAGTGGGGCTATCTCAATCGTCAGTTTTGTTCCCTCTCCGCAGGATTTGTCCAGTAACGTCGCTTACCTGCACAGCGTGTATACGGAGCGAGATCAAAGAAATAATCAATGTGCGCAACGAATCGTAAAACAAGCTGTTCATTATTGCCAAGCGCACGGGATCAGGCGAGTTATTTTGAATTCAAGTGAAGCTGGAAGGCCGATTTATGAGAAAATCGGTTTCAAACCAGCACCAGACATCATGAGATTGCTTTTAGAATGACCTGTAAAATGAGACTTAACCACGCCGTCGAGAGGGTCGCTGAGAAACGCGCCCCTCACGGCGGCGTTGGAATTTATCAACCACTCGTTCGAGAGGGACAAGCCCCTCAACGGCTGAAAATCAAAACGAAGGAGTGTCCACATGCCAATGGTATCTTTCAATCTTCTGGCAGAAGTTACAACTCAAGGTTATTCGTACACCGTCACGGTCGAAGAGATAGCGGGTTTGGCTCGTTTGAATGTTGGGATGGAAGCTGATAACCTCAAAAATAAATCTTTACCAAAAAACAGCCAAGGCGTGGATCTTACCGCCGACGAATGTGAAGCGCTCGGCAAACATCTTATCGCTGCTTCCGAAAGACTTCGCCGCGTTAAAACCAAAAGAAACAGATAAGAAGGAGGTTCAATTGAAGATTTCAAAATCTAAGTTTGGTATTTTAGAAAAAGTTTTGAAACGCCAAGACCTCCTTCCCGTAAAATCATATCCAGAAAAGCAAGACATCATTAATCAAAACCAAGGATTCTATTCTGAACTGTTTAAGATCATTACAGAAGAATCTGTGCGCGCTAAAACCATAACGTATGTTTCGGAGGCTGTCAGAAAAGCCTTTGATGAAAACCCAAAAGTTGCGACAAAAATGTGGGAGTTGAGAAATGAGGTCGAATCGTCTACTGGCATTTTGTTGGTTGGCCGCGGTACTGTCTATATGTATAGTATAGAGAATTCAATCGCCGACAAAAAAGTTGAAGCGCATATTTTCACTTTTCAAAATGATGTCTGGATGTCGTACTCTGAAATGTTTTTTGATTACGACGAAACCGACGCTGAAGGCAAGAAACCAACGAAGTTCTATAAAAACGTTTCCTTCGATGTCGTGGAGAATGAACCCAACTACAATGTAACCTACCCTCTTCAAATGGTTGTCAGCTATCTATTGTTCAAAAAATACGCTGAGCACGAAATTAAATTATCCGATGGGATCAAAGTTAAACATCAAACGGTAAATGACGTCGTTTATCAAAATGAATTGTCCCTTCCAATAAACATTTTCGATTCTCGTTGGTTTACGACGTTTGTCAAATCCGAGGCATTCAAGGTAAGTGGACACTTTAAACTACAACCTTGTGGCCCTGCTATGCAAAATAGGAAACTGATATGGGTCAATGAGTATACAAAGCATGGCATGGCCCGTCCCGCAAAAATGCTATCTGAGGATTCAGGCACATAGTATGATCCAACCAGCGCGTCGAGAGGGTCTCGGGCGATGAACCCGCCCGGCCCCTCACGCGCGTGTTAGTTTTGATGAGGCCCGATTTCGTATGCACTATCTTTTTATACTCGCCACACTACTTTTAAGCGCTTGTGCTACAAATCACGCTACCATTGTTAAGCAAGACAGCGAGGTCTCTGAGGTTGTTGTGCATGCGCTGGAA
>JANPMZ010000289.1:0-2355 GCA_031427195.1 Nitrospirota bacterium | reverse complement strand
CTTTTCATCCAGAAAATCCTGTCAATCCTGTTATCCTGTCAAAAAGCTTTGCTGTTCCTTGTTCTGGGACGAAGCCGCGCAAGGTTTATTCCGCATTCCTCAATCAAATGTTCCACGTGGAACATCAGATCTGGCCGAGTTCAGCTCCTGTGGGGCTGACGCGGATTGTACCGATCGAAAGAGTATGGATCGGCGATGCGTCCCTGATCGGGGTGATTACCCGCAGGGTCTGCTCTTTTAAATCGATGGTGCGCAGGATGCCAAGGCCGAGACAGCGGTTCTGGCTGTCATTAAGGCCGATAAGCAGATGGTCCAGTTCGGACGTCTTCATGACGACGACCTCACGAACGCCGTACTGCTGCCTGGCAGTATAAAGTTCGTCCTCGGAATAATCGCCTTCCAGTAAAAGAAAGAGCCGGTCCGCCGAAAGCTCGGCATGGACCACGATGCCCTGGATGATCTTCGAAAGCCTGTTGATGTCGCGGAAACCGAGCCGCTCGCCGGTATGCAGCCCCGGGCCGTGGACCCCGACGTCGTGCAGCGCTATTTCCAGGAAATCCGCTCCCCGGAAATACTCCTTAAAGCGCAATTCCCGTACCGCCTGCCGGGCCTCGCGGGTCGAGACCCTGGCATCAGCCGGTATTGGCAAACGGAGCATAAGCAGGCCGGCGCGGTGAGCATGGGGCGCCAGAAGGTGCTCGATCTCGCTGGTTCTCTGGAGCGCGACCACATAGCGCGGGGCAAGGATGTCCACTTCATGGTACCGGAGCTCCCGGGCAGCGCCGCCGTTCACCAGACCGCAGGTATTGATAACGATCAAGTCCGGCCCAAGGGTCCGGGCAAGGGTGCAGAGCTTCTCTACGCCGGCGATCATGTCGAGCAAACGGCCCACCGGACTGGTATTGCCGATAAAGCACATGGCCGTGGCGGTCTTGCGCTTCATCAGGTCGGCGGCATCGGCATAGAGCGAAAGGGACAGCACTGCCGGCGGCCCGATAAAAGGCTGGCCCGGGTCGGCATCGATCCAGGCTACCTTCTTGTTCAGACGGAAGAAACAGCCCGTAAGGTAGAGACAGAAGGTTGTCTTGCCCGAGCCGGGCGCGCCCATGACCAGCACCGGCCCGCCATGAGCGGCGATCTCTTCTGCAGCTGCCCGCCATTCAGGCGGTATGGTAAGGGAGCCGTCTAGCATTGAGGTTCTTTCATAACGAGGGTGAAACTACAATATTTAACTACGGAGACACGGAGGCACAGAGGAAAGCAGAAACTTTTGACACTGAAAGGGCATGATATTTTATGATTCCCACAGATAAATCATGACGGTCTCGTAAAAAGTCGTAAAAGTCGTCTTTGCGAGCGAAGCAAAGCAATCTCGTAGTTCGTATCTGCCTGATAAATCGAGATTGCCGCGTCGCTCCGCTCCTCGCATTGACGGCAGTGGGGACTTCTTACGAGTCCATCAAATCATAAACAATCAGTGAAAATCAGTGTCAAAAACTCTGTAGTAGGCCCTCGGTGTTCATTCCGCACTCCGCATTTGCAATGTTCCACGTGGAACATCGCCCTCATCCCGTCTTCTTAAACACCCAGATCGCACGCTTATAATCAGAATACGGGAGCGTAAACTCAAGCCGTTGGTCTACCTTCACTCCGGTCTTAATCAGTTCCTGCTCCGCGATTGTTTCTTCCGGCCCGCGGCTCAAGATCATAAGCCCGCCCGGTTTCAGGAACTGCACACCATGGCCCAGCGCGGCCGGCATCTCGGCAAAGGCGCGGGCAGTCACAATATCAAAAGAAGAATGACTGGAATCAGGAAGTTCCTCCATCCTTTTATCTATGATCTCCACCGCTTCCAGCGGCAGCGTCCGGACAACATGCCGTAAAAAAGAAGTCTTCTTCTTGACCGATTCCACCATGGTGATGAAAATATCAGGGGCAGCGATCTTGAGCGGGATGGCTGGGAAACCAGCGCCAGAACCCATGTCCAAAAGCTTCAACCCTGGCGCAGGAGTGAACGCCTTTAAATAGGAAAGGGAGTCGAGCAGATGCTTGATCACCGTATCCCGCTCTTCCGTGATCGCGGTCAGGTTGATCTTCTTGTTCCATTTCTTAAGCTCGGACAGATAGGCGAAGAACGAGTTCACCTGTTCTATCGAAAGGACTAGGCCGAGTTCCTGCGAACCTGCTATCAATAATTCTCTGGGGGTCATGGTGATATCCTAAACCGGACAAGCTGGAATGTATGGTACAAAGTCCTGACAATGCGGCAAACGTTTTTGTAGGGGCGTATTGCATACGCCCTGGTAACAATGACAATAGCACGGGCGCAAGCATTGCGCCCCTACGACTCAGCCT
>JANPMZ010000288.1:0-8027 GCA_031427195.1 Nitrospirota bacterium | reverse complement strand
CAGGAGTCACTCAAGCGGATCAAGGCCATGACGGACAAGCCCGTTGCCGTCGGGTTCGGCATTTCAACGCCGGACCAGGCGGCACAGGTCGCGCAGTGGGGCGCCGACGGCGTGATCGTGGGCAGTGCTCTGGTGAAGGTGATCGAGGAGAACGGTGGCTCTCAAGACCTTGTCGAAAAGTCCGCAGCGTTCGTCAAGGCGCTCAAACAGGGGGTACTTACGGGACATGGCGACTAAGAAAAATAAGATGGTCAGCAAGGCCCGGAAGACGGGTACCGTGTCCCGTCGCACCGGTCCGGCGGTAAAGAAGCCTGCTACCTTGAAAAAGGTGGTTTCCGGAAAAGACAATACGGCTCTCCGCGCCGAACTGAGCGCGCTCAAGAAAATGGTGCTGCTCCAGAAGGTCAAGCAGGAACTGCTCACCAGCAAGAACATCGGCGCTGTCGAATTAGACACGCTGCTCTCCAATTATCTCACAGTGATTCTCAAACTGACCAACACCACTGCCGGATCCATCCTTATGCACGACGGCGAGAACCTGGTGTTCCGGGCCAGCGCCGGCCCGGGCTCGCAGAAGCTCATCAACAGGCAATTGTCGACCGATGAAGGCATAGCAGGCTGGGTGTTCAAGACCGGCAAGACCTACCTGAGTTCGGACGTGGCCAGGGACACGAAGTGGAGCAGTAAGATCAGCGCGGAGATGCGCTTTCCCACCCGCAATATCCTTGCTTCGCCGCTCAAGACGTCGGGCGGCATTATCGGGGTGGTCGAGATCATCAATAAAACGGTCGGCAAGCCCTTTGGCAAAGAAGACAAGGAAATGCTCGAGACGCTCGCCGGGCAGCTCGCTTTGGACGTGGCGTATATGGTCCTCCTGTCCGGCAGCAGGCTGGAGGCGCAGCGCCGGGCAACGCAGCTGGAGCTCGCCATGGTCCTGAACTCCACGTTGAACCAGCGGGAGGTGCGCCAGCGTGCCATCGAGGCGGTGACCAGTCTGCTGGGCGCCGAGGTGGGGTCGCTGCTGCTCGTGGACGAGCGGACCAAGGACCTCTATTTCGAGGTGGCGCTCGGGGAAAAGGAACTTCAGGTCAAGCAGATGCGCCTCAAAATGGGCGAGGGCATTGCCGGCTGGGTAGCGGCGAACGACCAGCCTGCGCTGATCAATGATGTACAGAACGATCCCCGCTATTTCAGGCGCGCCCAGACGATCACGGATTTCATCACCCGCAACATGGTCTGCGTGCCCGTGCGTTCCCGGGGCGGTGTGATCGGCGTGCTGCAGGCCGTGAACAAGAAAGACGGTGCGCTTTTTACCGAGGACGACCTCGAGGTCTTCTGGACCCTGGCCAACCAGGTGGCGGTAGCGCTCGAGAACGCCCATCTCTATGCCGAGCTCAAGGAAACGTTCATAAACACGGCAGAGGCGCTTGCCGCGGCGGTTGAGAAAAAGGACCCCTATACCGGCGGCCATATAAAACGCGTGGTGGAGTACAGCGCAGCGATCGCGCGGCACATGTCCCTGTCGCTGAACGACGTAGAGGCACTCCGCCTGGCGGCGGTGCTCCACGACATCGGCAAGATCGGGATCAGGGACAGCGTGCTGCTCAAAGAGGGAGGGCTCACCCACGAAGAGATCTGCCATATGCGCGAGCATCCGCTGGTGGGTGAGGACATTCTTGCTCATATTGAACAGATGAAAGATGTCAGTAAGATTCTGCGCGCCCATCACGAAAAATGGGACGGCAGCGGCTACCCCGACGGGCTGAAAGGCGGAGATATTCCGGTCCACGCACGGATCATTGCTATCGCCGATACCTTTGATGCGATCACGACCGACCGCCCTTATCGCAAGGCGGCGGACTGGAAATCCGCAGCCGAGGAAATCAAGCGCTGTTCCGGCGCATTTTACGATCCTGAGATCGTGGAGGCCTTTCTCCGGGCATGCGAAGCGGGCGATATTACGATCATGGGCGGGTGATGGCCACAACCAAAGAATAAAACCTTTGACACGGAAAAAGCTGATAAAGGCTCTGATAAAAGCGGATACAGCAGGACATTATCCCGGCGTTTCATAATTCAATCCGCCTTCGCTTAGAAGCGCCTACTTCTGGTATCCGTGTCCAAGGTTCTCTTTCTTGTCGTTGTAAGATTCGCTCAACTATGTAAATGTTTGATGAAAGATTGCAGATAATTATGACCGTTGATCAATTACCTAGGGGGGTTGTATGAGCGATGACCAGGTTCCCAAATTCGGCAAAAAGATCCCGCCCGGCACGGTGCTCTTCAACGAAGGCGATCGGGGCGAGGAAATGTACATCCTGCAGTCCGGCAGGGTGAAGATCAGCAAGCGTATCCGCGGCGTGGAAAAGACCCTGGCGATTCTCGAAAAGGGCGAGTTCTTCGGTGAAATGGCCATTCTGAACGACAAACCCCGCTCTGCTTCGGCTGAGACTATTGAAGAGTGCGACATGCTCAGGATAGACCGCAAGACCTTCGATGCGTTGATCCGGGGCAACGCCGAGATCGCGGTCCGGTTCATCAAACGCCTTGCGGACCGGCTGCGCGAGACCAACGACCAGATGGAAGCCCTGATGATCAAGGACAATACGAGTCGGCTGGTGAGCATCCTGGCGAAGCATGTGCGCGACAACAAGAAGGGCGGTGCGTTCGTCATGACCGTCGATGACCTTGCCGGTGTGGCCGGCATCGAGGCTGCCCAGGCCAGGACGATCCTGGAAAAACTGGCCAGCGTTCGGATCGTGATGCTCAGTGACGACAAGGTCCATATTATGAACCAGGAGCAGGTTGATAAGTTGGTACGGTACTTGGAAATGAGGGAGATCTTCTGGGAGATGTCCTAGCTGTATGGCCTTGGGCAGGAATACCGTACTGAGGGAGAGAACATGAAGCAGTCGACAGGGAACAAGGCTGGGCTCACCATCGCGCTCATTGTGGCGCTCGTGCTTTCTATCATGCACTTTATGAATGTAGGGTTCATGGACATGCTTGAGGAGAAGACGCTCGATTTCCGGTTCAATGTCCGGGGCGCCATCACGCCGGGTCCGGAAACGGTCATCGCAACAATCGATGAGAAGAGCATCAATAAACTCGGCCGGTTTCCCTGGCCCCGTTCGGTCTGGGCCCGGGTCGTGGACCGCCTGACCGAACTCGGCGCCCGGGTCATCGTGTTTGACGTATTCTTTGCGGAGTCGGAGAATGTCGCGTCCGACGACCTGTTCCAGCAGGCGATCATGCAGAGCGGCCGCGTGGTCCTGCCCGTGGTATTCGATTTTACCGAAACGGGCTACAAGGAATCGGGATTCACGGACAAAAAACTTGACTTCATGACTCCGTCGGCCTTTGCCGTGCTCAGGAACACGGGAGGGCCGATAAGCCCGTTCTCTGCCAGGATGGTCCTGCCGCCGCTGCTGCGGTTCTCCGCGTTCGCAAAAAACCTTGCACATATCAACATGGTCCCTGATCGTGACGGCACGCTCCGCTGGGAATCGCTGGCCATCGAGTACCAGGGGGATTACTATCCGCCCATCGGGCTGCAGGCCGCGCGGTTGTACCGGGAGCTTGGCCCCGAGCAGGCGGGGCTCGACTTCAACGGCGCGATCCATCTTGACCGCACCCGTATCCCGATCGATGAGTTCGGCCGCATGCTCATCAACTACCGGGGCCCGAACAATACGTTCCCAATGTATCCGGTTTCGGACATTCTTGACGGCCTGGTGCCGGCAGAAAAGCTCAAGGACAAGGTCGTGCTGATCGGCGCAACGGCCATCGGCATTTACGACCTTCGCGTCACGCCTTTTTCGCCCAACATGGCGGGGATCGAAAAGCATGCCAGCGTGGTGGACAATATCCTGCATGAGGACTTTATTTACCGCACGGCTGTTATGGACGTTCCGCTGGTCTTTCTGTTCGCCATCATTCTCGGCCTCGCGATCCCGCGGCTCGGGGCCAGGGCCGGCGCCGTCCTGTTCCTTCTGCTCTTTGCGTCCTATGTCGGCGCTGTTTACTATCTCTTCGTCGGAAAAGGGATATGGTTCAACCTGGTCTATCCCGCCTCGGCGCTGTTCTTCGGCTATACCAGCCAGACTGCCTACCGCTTTTTTACTGAAGAGCGGCGTGCCCGGGATATCCGCAAGATGTTCTCCAGCTACGTTTCGAAGCGCATTGTGGACGAGCTCATCAGAGATCCCAGCAAGGCCAAGCTGGGAGGCGATCGCAAGGAGATCACGGTGCTCTTTTCCGATATCCGCGGCTTTACGTCTTTTTCCGAAAAGCATCAGCCCGAGGAAGTGGTCTCTCTGTTGAACGAGTATCTGGGCGCCATGACCGACATCGTCTTCGAATACGAAGGGACCCTCGATAAGTTCGTAGGGGACGCCATCATGGTCCTCTGGGGGGCGCCCATCGGCCAGCCCGACCATGCCGAGCGCGCATGCCGATGCGCCCTTGCCATGATCGAAAAATTAGAGAAGCTGCAGGCGAAGTGGGCGGCCGAAGGCAGGTATGTCATCGATATCGGCATCGGGATCAACACCGGAGACATGGTGGTCGGGAACATGGGTGCACCGGGCAAGAAGATGGATTATACGGTCATCGGGGACAATGTGAACCTCGGCGCGCGGCTGGAAGGCTTGACAAGACAGTATAATAATCATATCATCATATCGGAATATACCTATGGAAAGGTGAAGGATGTCGTGGTTGCGAACGAACTGGGCAGCGTGACCGTCAAGGGGAAGCAGTTCCCGGTGGTTGTGTATGACCTGGTGGGGTTGAAAGATTAACAAGCATCAAAGCACAAATACCAATAATAAAATAAATTCCAATAACCAAATGCTAAGCTCCAAACTGTTTGGTTATTGCAATTTGGTCATTGGTTATTATTTGGAATTTGTCATTTGGGATTTGTAATTTGCCGTTCCAAGGAGGTTGCATGAAGGTTAAAATACTAGGCTGCTCCGGTTCAGAAGCGATAGGGCACAATCCGCCGGGATTTCTGGTGAACGACGTCGTCATGCTGGATGCCGGCACCATAACAGCGGCATTGAGCATCCAGGCGCAGAGCAGGATCACCGACATCTTTATCAGCCATACCCATCTTGATCATATCAAGTCGCTGCTGTTCCTTGCGGACAATATCATCGGTCGTATCAAACAGCCGGTCAATATCCGGGCGATTCCCAAGGTTATCGACGCCATTAAAAAACATCTGATGAACGACCTGATCTGGCCGGATTTCACCAAGATCCCGACGGCGAAGAACCCGGTGCTGGCTTACAAGCCCTTTCCTGCAGGTGTGCCGATCGCCGTGGCCGGGCTCACGGTTCAGGCCATCCCGATGAACCATCCGGTACCCGCGGTGGGGTTCATGGTGAGCGATGCCAAGTCAACAATCATCTACAGCGCCGATACCGGCCCTAACGAAGGTCTCTGGCAGGTGGCGTCGAAAGTAAAAAATCTGAAGGCGATCATCGTGGACACGTCGTTCCCGAACAGCCTGGACATGATCGCCGGTCTGAGCGGTCATTTCACCCCGGCGCAGCTTCATGCCGACCTCACCAAGGCCGACGTTAAGAGTACGGTGCCGATCTATATCTACCATATCAAGCCGGTGCACCAGAAAAAAGTGATCAGTGAACTTCGCGCGCTGGGCCGTAAGAACGTGAAAGTATTGCAGGAAGGAAAGACGTATAACTTTTAGAAGGACCAAAGGTTTAAAATGAAACGGAGAATTGGAAAAACAGGTTTTAGGTCACCGGTTTTCCGCATTCCCGCATCACCGCTTCCCCGGTTCATATTGTTACCGACGAAGGAGTTTTATGGCTTGGTTTAAAAAAGAGCGGTCCGAGAGCTCGGCGCCGGAAGCATCGGCAAAAAAAGTAAAGATCCCCGAAGGGCTCTGGGTCAAATGCGACAATTGCAAAGAGATTATCTACCGCAAGGAAGTGGACAAGAACTTCAAGGTCTGCCCGAAGTGCGACTACCATTTTCGCATCTCTGCCTCGGAGCGGCTGCCTTACCTTGTGGACGAGGGCAGTTTCCTTGAGGTCGAGGACGGGCTGTCGCCCAGGGATTTTCTCGGGTTCAAGGATTACAAGGACAAGCTCAAGGCAAGCCGCAAAAAGACCGGGCTTAAGGACGCAGTCATCTCCGGCGAGGCGAAGATCGGCGGAAGGCCCGTGTCTCTGGTGATCATGGACTTCAATTTCATGGGCGGCAGCATGGGGTCGGTCGTGGGGGAGAAGATCGCGCGGACCGTAGAACGGGCCATCGAGAACAAAACCCCCTTTGTTTCGGTTGCCTCCTCGGGCGGGGCCCGCATGCAGGAGGGGATCCTCTCGCTCATGCAGATGGCAAAGACGTCGGCTGCCGTTGCGCGCCTGGGGCAGGCCGGCCTTCCGTTCATCTCGATCCTGACGGACCCGACCTTCGGCGGTGTCACCGCGAGCTTTGCCATGCTGGGCGACATCATCCTGGCGGAACCCAAGAGCCTTATCGGTTTTGCCGGGCCGCGCGTGATCGAGCAGACGATCAAACAGCAGCTCCCTCCCGGTTTCCAGCGGGCTGAATTCCTCATGGAGCACGGGATGATCGACATGATCGTTTCACGCCGCGAAATGCGCGCCACGGTCGGTAAGATGCTTGATTTTTTCGTGGAGTAGCCTGACGGTCTTGTAAAAAGTCCGCAACTGCTTTCTTTCGTCATTCCCGTGGAAGCGGGAATACGGTCTTTTCAAACTGTTCCTTGGGTCCTGGATACCCATCTTCGCGGGTATGACGACTTATTGCGAGTACCTCAATACTGACGACATTTATTTCATCTTTTTTTCCGCTGACCGGCGTTTTTACGGCATGGGTTAGGCAATGCTCGGCACCATGCGGCTTACGGGCCAGATGCGGACGTGAAAAAGCTCGACACCGTGCGGTGAATGCCGGGGCAGGGAGATCATGCGTTGCCCCGGTAATTTAAATTGATCGCGAGGCGGACCTAGGATGAGTGTATTGATCGGGAAAGAAATAGAAAAAGCTTTGAAAAATAGGTCGATCGCGATCGAACCACTCGACCGGTCGCAGATCGGACCTGGTTCTGTCGATCTTACGCTCGGCAATGATTTCAGGGTCTTTAAAAGACAGTCCAAAGTCTATCACATAAGAAACGATTCGCATTTTCAGGATATAACGAAAGATGTTCATGTGAAAGACGGCGGTTATATCGTTATAAAACCAGGCGAGATGGTCCTGGGAATCACGAAGGAAAAGATCACGCTTGCCGACAATATCTCCGGTCGGCTTGAAGGACGAAGCAGGTTTGCCCGCTTTGGATTAGCGGTCCACGTTACCGCCGGTTTTATGCATCCGGGCATCTCAAATCATCAGGTCCTGGAAATAGTGAATTTAGGGCATGGACCGTTGGCGTTATATCCCGGCACGAGGATCTGCCAGTTTATATTTGAAAAATGCGACGGTCATGCTACTTACCAGGGGAGATTTGTTAAGCAGGTCAAGCCATGATCGATGGGACTATTGCTGCGTCCCGGAAAAACCCCTCACCTGCCCTCTCTACCCTCATCCCCTCGGGGGAGAGGATTAAGGTGAGGGGGGCTTTACAGACTAAAATATTAAAGTTTGACAAAAGAAGGTTTCCAGTTGTATTATAAACCCCGATTTGATCATGTCCGTACCGGAGACCCTTTGTACGGTTATTCGAGAAACGACCTGTAAGGAGAGAAGTGCATGAAGAGTTTTAAATTTGGTACCGTAATGGTGGTGGCGCTTGTCATGGCCGCACTGGGCTTCATGAGCTGCTCTTCCAATAGCGCAAAACTCATATCGATTACGGTAACGCCCACCGATTCTGTCAGTGTGTACGGGACGGTTCCGCAGTATCAGTTTATTGCTACCGGTACATTTTCGGACGGGAAAATATTGAACTATACTTCAGAAGTTACCTGGAGTTCGTCGAATCCTGCCGTTGCAACGATCGGGACGACAGCGGGCTTGGCCGGTTA
>JANPMZ010000287.1:0-1852 GCA_031427195.1 Nitrospirota bacterium | reverse complement strand
ATTGAGTTATAGGGGGTTTGCTTTTCCCGTGCTGATAACGTTCGTTTGCCTTTTCCTCTGCATCAGGATGCGGATACCATTGCGCGCACTTGTTCTGAGATTTTCCGAGCCTCTGTTCATTGCCGTTGTCATCCTTTTTTTAAAACTCTTCTTTTCCGGACAAGATGCGCTCTTTTCCCTGAACATCTTCGGCGTCGAGGTCGTGGGTCACCGGGACGGTCTTCGTGAAGGCCTGCTCATCGGAACCAGGATCATCGGCGCCGTATCCATCATTGCCGTGCTCGGATTCTCCACTCCTTTTACCGAATTTATGGCGGCCCTTTCCTGGTTCAGGGTCCCGAAGGGGTTTGTCGAGATCCTGATGTTTGCCTATCGGTATATCTTCGTGCTTTTTGAGGACGCAATGGTCATCTACCAAGCCCAGAAAAATCGCCTTGGCTATTCAAGCGTCAGGCGCGGATTGAGCTCCTTTGGAACGCTGGCCGGCGCCCTGACGATCAAGGCTTTTGATCACAGCCAGAACACGACCGTGGCCATGGTACAGCGGGGGTATGACGGCGATATGCCGATGCTTTTGCACAAGTCGTTTAAAACATCGGAGCTCTTCGCTTCAGCGCTTGTGCTTCTGGTCATGGGAATGTTATGGAAAATATGAATAGAAGTCAGGAATCAGAAGTCAGTAGACAGGAGACAGTAGTCAGGAGACAGGAGAACCGGGATATTCGCTTGTCGGTTGTAATCGACACCTTTTCCTACGCTGACGGGACCCAGGCGCTTGGCAGCATTGCGCTCGAGGTGCGGAAGGGCGAGTTTGTCGGCATCCTGGGTTCGAACGGCTCGGGCAAGACGACGCTGCTCAAAGTTATGGACGGATTGATAAAGGACTATCGGGGCACGGTCCTTCTCGATGGCGCCGACGTGAGGAAACTCTCGCCAAAGCAGATTTACCAAAAGGTCGGGCTGGTGTTCCAGAATCCCGACGAACAGCTCTTTGCTCCTACGGTGTTTGAGGATGTGGCCTTCGGCCCCCATAACATGGGCTTTAACCAGGAGGAAATTGCCCGCCGCGTGAACAGCGCTCTAAATGCCGTGGACATGGACAGTTTCGCCAAAAAGTCCATTCATCATCTCAGCTTCGGCCAGAAGAAACGGATCTGCATTGCCGGGCTCCTGGCCATGGGGCATGAGATACTACTGCTCGACGAGCCGACCGCTGGCCTGGACCCCATGGGCGAGTACAAGATGATGGACTTGCTTACAAAACTGAATAAAGAGCAGGGAGTGACCGTGATCATGGCGACCCACAGCGTTGACCTGGTCCCGCTGTTCCTGGACCGGCTCTATATTCTGAGCAAGGGGAGGATCGTACGCAGCGGTTCGCCTGCTGAAGTATTCACAGCGCCTGATGAGATGGCTCAGGTGAAGCTCAGGCTTCCCCATATTGCAGAGCTGATATACCGGCTCAAGAACGAGGACGGCGTGCCCTTCGAAAAGATACCGCTCACCGTCGGGGAGGCACGGCGGGAGATTATCAAGACAATAAAGGGCCATCATGCGTAAAGGATACATCCAGGTTTATACGGGAAACGGCAAGGGCAAGACCACCGCGGCTTTGGGGCTCGCTGTAAGGGCCGCCGGGGCAGGGTTCAGGATATTCATCGCGCAGTTCATCAAAGAAATGAAGTGCAGCGAGCATGCCTTGCTCGAAGAACTCAGTGACCGGATAACGGTAAAGCAGTACGGCAAAGGCCTCATCATGGGGAGAAAACCGTCTCCTGCCGATATCAAGGCGGCTCAGACGGGATACGAGGAAGTCAAAAACATTCTTCTCTCGAAGGAATACGACGTGGTG
>JANPMZ010000286.1:0-1983 GCA_031427195.1 Nitrospirota bacterium | reverse complement strand
ATGGGTCGCGATCAAGACCCATTGGGGCTCCCATGGCGCTTTCCGCATCGTGCCGCCAGTCATGATCCGCAAGGTTGTTGAAGCGGTCAAGGAGACCGGCGCAAAACCGTTCGTCACGGACACGGTCAGGATCATGGGGCTCGATTACATCGAGGTGGCTAATCAAAACGGATTGAACCATTTGTCCTGCGGCGCGCCGGTGGTCCTTGCTGACGGGCTCTATGGCAAGGACAGCATCCTGGTCAAGGCCGGGCCGATCCTGGGCGACATCGCGGTTGCCTCGACCATCCACGACGTTCCTGCAATGGTCGTGTGTACGCACACGAAAGGCCACATCAACTCCGGTTACGCCGGAGCGCTCAAGAACCTGGCAATGGGCTGCGTAAGCTCGCGCCACCGCGATCATGGGTGGAAAAAAGGGCGCGGCTCGATGCATTGCCACGGGGAATCGAACCTGCAATGGGACGCCGAAAAATGTACCTTTTGCGAGCAATGCAAAAGCATCTGCCCGTTGAACGCCATCGATTTTAAAGATGGCGCATTCACCGTGGACAAGAACACCTGCTGGCATTGCGGCAGATGCAGCCGGGTCTGCCAGGAAGGCGCGCTCACCCTGCCGCAGGACGACGTGACCTTCCAGAAAAGCCTTGCCGAGGCAGCGGCGGCCGTGCTTTCGACCTTCAAAAATGGCAAGGTCGTCTACATCAACTTCCTCTACGAGATCCAGCCCGAGTGCGACTGCATGCCTGTTGCCGACGTGCCGATTATCCAGGACCAGGGCATCATGATCTCCGATGACATTGTAGCCATCGAACAGGCCTCCCTTGATATGCTCAAAGCCGCCCCTCCCCTGCCCCAATCGGCAGCGGAAGATGCAGGGATCAAACCCGGCGAGGACATCATGTTCAAGCTCAATCCCCGGCCCATGCAGATCCAGATCGACGAGGCGGAGAAGCTTGGGCTGGGAACTAAAAAGTATACCCTCGTGAACATTGAACCGTGATATAATAAACATCAAAAAGATACAGCTTCACCACGGAGGCACGGAGACACAGAGAACAGCTTAAAACCTTTTTGACACTGATAATGGCTGATTTATTATGATCAAAACGAGCAAGACTTGGACGTATCTGTGAAAATCATATTTTATCCGCCTTTATCAGTGTCAAAAGTTTTTATTATCTGATTTCCCTAGAGGTATTCATGACGAAACGAACCAAGATCATCGCCACCATCGGACCGGCCTCCAGCTCCCCCGCAATAATCGCCAAGCTCATCCGCGCAGGCATGGACGCGGCGCGGCTCAATTTCTCCCACGGCGAGCGCGAAGACCACACCAACCGCATCCGGCTGATCCGCAGCGAAGCTGCCAAAGCGGGAAAGCATATCGCCATCATCCAGGACCTGCAGGGCCCAAAACTGCGCGTCGGCGCAATGAAGAACGACGCTGTAGTGCTTAAACGCAACGACACTATCATACTAACGACAAAGAAGCTCGTCGGCACGAGCGAACAGGTATCCATAACCTATCCCCGGCTCACCAAAGACCTGAAAATCGGCGACACCGTGCTCCTCGACGACGGCAGGCTGGAGCTCCGGGTCGTTAAAAAGACCAGCCACACGCTCTCTTGCAAGATCATCCGCGGCGGCGTGCTCAAGAGCCGCAAGGGCGTTAACCTTCCGGGTGCGAAACTCTCGCTTCCCTCGCTGTCGAACAAGGACAAAGACGACCTCCGGTTCGGCGTAAAGCAGGGCGTTGATTACATCGCGCTCTCCTTTGTGCGCACGGCAAAGGACATCCAGCAGACCCGCCTCTTCATCCGATCGCTGAAGGCCGACATCCCGATCATCGCGAAGATCGAGAAGCCCGAGGCCATCCTGAACCTCGATGAAATTATCTGCGAAGCCGACGGCATCATGGTCGCCCGCGGCGACCTGGGCGTGGAGATGTCGCCCGAGAAGGTGCCGCTGCTCCAGAAAATG
>JANPMZ010000285.1:0-15513 GCA_031427195.1 Nitrospirota bacterium | reverse complement strand
CTTGAACGACAACACCTTCGTGATGGCCGCTGTCAAGGTGGTCTTGCCGTGGTCAACGTGGCCGATGGTGCCCACGTTCACATGAGGTTTTGTCCTCTCAAATTTTGCCTTTGCCATGCTATCTGCCTCCTGTTGAAAAGTGGAAATCCAATGGAATGAATAAACTTACCGTTTAACTGCCTCGCCTTTTACCTTTGCGATGATCTGTTCAGAAATGTTTTTCGGGACTTCCTCGTAATGCGCGAACTGCATGGTATAGGTCGCCCTGCCCTGCGTCTTGGACCGGATGTCCGTGGCATAACCGAACATTTCCGAAAGCGGCACCTGTGCTGATATCACCCGACCGGTTCCCCGTACATCCATACCCTGCACACGGCCGCGGCGGGAGCTGAGATCACCGATAATATCTCCCATATATTCTTCCGCGCACACAACCTCTACCGCCATTACCGGCTCAAGCAAAGCGGGATTCGCCCTACCCGCACCTTCTTTAAAACCCATGGAACCGGCGATCTTAAATGCCATTTCCGAGGAATCCACGTCATGATAGGATCCATCGATGAGCGTTATCTTTATGTCGACTACCGGATACCCGGCAAGCACGCCGTTCAGCATCGCCTCTTCAATACCCTTCTGCGTCGGCGCTACATATTCCTTGGGAACCGAACCACCAACGGTCTTGTTCACAAATTCAAAACCCTTCCCCGGTTCCTGAGGCTCGAGTTCAAGAACCACGTGTCCATATTGACCGCGTCCGCCGGACTGGCGTATGAACTTGCCTTCAGCAGTTACTTTCTTTTTGATCGTCTCGCGGTACGCGACCTGGGGCTTGCCCACATTCGCATCAACTTTGAATTCGCGCAAAAGGCGGTCGACGATAATCTCCAGATGAAGCTCTCCCATGCCCGAGATGATGACCTGCCCGGTCTCCTGGTCAGTCATCACGCGGAACGAAGGATCCTCCTGCATGAGCTTCTGAAGCGAGAATCCCAGCCTTTCCTGGTCAGCCTTGGTCTTGGGCTCGATGGCCACTGAAATGACCGGCTCCGGGAATATCATGGCTTCCAGGATGACGGGCTTGTTCTCATCACAGAGCGTGTGCCCGGTGAGCGTGCTCTTGAGCCCCACTGCCGCGCAGATATCGCCGGAGTATATCTGCTCGATCTCTTCACGCTTGTTTGCGTGCATTTTGAGCAGCCTGCCGACCCGTTCCCTGGTACCCTTGGTAGAGTTGTACACATACGACCCGGAGGTGAGCGTACCGGAATAGACCCGGATGAACGTGAGTTGACCCACGAACGGATCGGTCATGATCTTGAATGCGATGCCGGAAAAGGGCTCGCTATCAGATGCTGTACGAACTACCTCCTCACCTTTGGGGCCAATGCCCGTGACCG
Source organism: Nitrospirota bacterium (assembly GCA_031427195.1). Lineage (GTDB taxonomy): Bacteria > Nitrospirota > UBA9217 > UBA9217 > UBA9217 > GWC2-56-14. The sequence continues at coordinate 14,116 of JANPMZ010000285.1, read as the reverse complement.
CCGGGATGTCCAGCGGAGACGGAAGATAGTCCACCACAGCATCAAGGAGAAGCTGTACGCCTTTATTCTTAAACGCGGAACCGCAGATAACGGGGAAGAGGCTCATTGCAATCGTTCCCTTGCGGATAGCAACCATGATCTCGGCTTCCGTAGGCGTCTCGCCGTTCAGAAACTTTTCCATCACCACTTCGTCCGCGTCAGCGATCTTCTCGATCATTTTTTCGCGATATTCCCGCGCCTGGGGAAGGAGGTCGGCAGGGATATCATCGACAATATATTTTGCACCGAGTGTTTCGTCGTCGAAAAGGACTGCCTTCATTTTCACGAGGTCAATGCAGCCGCGGAATTTATCTTCCGCTCCGACCGGGAGCTGGATCGGCACTGCGTTTGCGCCAAGCCGATCAACCATGGACTGAACGCTCATGTAGAAATCAGCGCCGGTCCGGTCCATCTTGTTCATGAATGCTATGCGGGGGACCTTATACTTGTCAGCCTGACGCCATACGGTCTCCGATTGGGGCTCAACGCCACTCACCGAATCGAAGGCGGCAACGGCGCCATCAAGCACACGAAGCGAGCGCTCCACTTCAATAGTAAAGTCCACGTGCCCGGGAGTGTCAATGATATTAATCCGCTTGTCACGCCAAAGACAGGTAGTGGCGGCAGAAGTGATGGTAATGCCGCGCTCCTGCTCCTGGATCATCCAGTCCATGACCGCAGTGCCGTCATGTACTTCGCCGATCTTATAGGAAACACCGGTATAATAAAGAATGCGCTCCGTCGTCGTCGTCTTACCGGCGTCGATGTGGGCCATAATACCAATGTTGCGTGTATTTTCAAGTGAATACTGCCTGGCCAAAACTTCCTCCGCTTCTCTCTAGAAAGAACTTACCAGCGATAATGAGCGAATGCCTTGTTGGCATCCGCCATACGGTGAATATCTTCCTTCTTCTTCACCGCAGCGCCGGTATTATTCGATGCATCCATAATCTCTCCAGCCAGCTTATCCACCATGGATTTTTCCGGCCGTTGTGACGCATACAGCCTGAGCCAGCGATACGCAAGCGACATTCTGCGAGGCTGCTTCACCTCGATAGGCACCTGGTAAGAAGCACCACCGACCCGGCGCGACTTCACCTCAAGGGTTGGCTTCAAATTCTCGATTGCCTTCTTGAAAATGGCAATCGGGTCACCATTGGTCTTCTGCTGAATCCGGTCGAGCGCCTTATAGCAAATCGCCTCTGCAGTGCTCTTTTTGCCCTTGCGCATAAGCACATTCACAAATTTAGCGAGCATCTGGCTGTGGTATTTTGGATCGGGCAGTGATTCTCTTTTTACAACAACGCTTTTTCTCGGCATAGTATGCTGTTCCTTTTTTTACCCATTGGACGCCATCGGCGGACCCGCTGAACTGCCAAGCCAGCTACTTAGGCCGCTTTGTTCCGTACTTGGAGCGACCCTGCTTACGATTTGCCACACCAACCGTATCAAGCGTGCCACGCACGATATGATAGCGAACGCCCGGCAAATCCTTTACCCTGCCGCCACGGATGAGCACAATTGAGTGCTCCTGGAGGTTGTGTCCAACGCCAGGAATATAGGTGGTCACTTCCATACCGTTCGTGAGCCTGACCCTCGCTACTTTGCGGAGAGCCGAGTTCGGCTTCTTCGGCGTCGTGGTATAAACCCTGATACAGACCCCTCGTTTTTGGGGGCTGCCCTTCAAAGCCGGGCTCTTGGTCTTGGTAGCCGCTAATGACCGACCTTGCCGTACAAGCTGATTAATGGTAGGCACGTGTATAACTCCTTAAAAACATGGACATAACAACTTTAGGAATAAGTTGAGTCAAAACCTGATGATTATATATATCTAACCATCGAATGTCAAGATTTTTTTTCTAAATCAGTAAAATATACAACTGAACTCCTCCGCGATCAATGAAGCCTCTAAAAAATGCAGAGGAGGTCAGTTGAATACAGCTCTCATACGGCCATCAGTGCTCTTCTGCGAGGTTAAAGGGATTCCACTGCTTCCTCTTCAATCGGCTCCATGAACGTGTTCCGGTATTCCGCCAGGCCGGTACCTGCCGGTATTAACCGGCCCATGATCACGTTCTCTTTCAGCCCGACGAGATCGTCGACCGCCCCGGTAATTGCCGCCTCCGTGAGCACCCTGGTCGTTTCCTGGAACGAGGCCGCGGATATAAAGCTATCCGTAGTAAGAGACGCCTTCGTGATGCCCAGGAGAATCGGCCGCGCTGTTGCGGGCACGCCCCCCTTAGCGATCACTGCCTCGTTCGCTCGGGCAAAATTAAAGCGATCCACATGTTCGCCGATGAGGAATGGCGCATCTCCCGCTTCCTCGATCCTGACCTTGCGCAGCATCTGGCGAACAATGACCTCGATGTGCTTATCGTTGATGCTCACGCCCTGGAGACGATAGACCTGCTGCACTTCGTCCACAAGATATTTTTGAAGCTCGCGCGGTCCCAGCACACTCAAAATATCGTGAGGGTCGACCGGACCGTCCATGAGCGGTTCGCCGGCGGCCACCCAGTCCCCTTCGTGGACGTTCACATGTTTGCCTTTGGGGATCAGGTATTCCTTCTCGTTCCCCATGCCGTCTTTCACCAGAATTCTGCGCATGCCTTTCACAAAACCGCCGAATTCCACCGTTCCGTCGATCTCGCTGATGACCGCCTGCTCCTTTGGTTTTCTTGCCTCAAAAAGCTCAGCAACTCTCGGAAGACCTCCTGTAATGTCCTTGGTCTTGGTGGTCTCACGCGGAATTTTAACGAGGATGTCGCCCGGGAAAACCTCGCCGTTCTTGTTGACAAGGATGTGAGCTCCTGCCGGCAGCAGATAGCGCGCCACGACGTTGGAGTTGGGCAATCGAGCGGTCTTCCCGTGCGGGTCTTTGATCGAGATACGCGGCCTCAGGTTCTGGTTCGGATAATCAATAATCACCTTACGCGACAATCCGGTAACTTCATCCACTTCCTCGCGCATGGTGACACCTTCGATAATGTCACCGTAAGCAATTTTGCCGCCGATCTCGGTGAGGATGGGGAGGGAATAAGGGTCCCATTCCACCAGTTTCTGGCCAACCTCTACTTTGTGGCCGTCCTGCACCTTAAGCCGCGCACCATAGATGATCGCATACTTCTCACGCTCGCGTCCCGTCGCATCATTGATGGCGATGTTGCTGTTGCGGGACATGACCACGTAGTCGCCTTCCTTGTTTTTCACGGTGTTCATATTGCCGGAATACTTCAAAACGCCTGCGTTCTTCGCCTCCAGTACTGTCTGCTCCACGACCTTGCTCGCCGTACCGCCGATATGGAACGTCCGCATGGTGAGCTGCGTTCCTGGTTCACCGATGGACTGAGCGGCGACAATACCGATAGCCTCGCCGATGTCCACCAGCTTACCACGGCTAAGATCACGGCCATAGCACATCCGGCACACGCCGCGTAAAGACTGGCACGTAAGCACCGATCGGATTTTGAGCTTATCGATGCCGGATTCTTCGATCCGCTTCACCAGTTCCTCGTTGATTTCCCGGCGCGTCCCGATGATCACATCCTTGGTGATCGGGTCCTTGATATCCTCGGCTGCAACCCGTCCGAGAATACGCTCTGACAAGGGCTCGATGATCTCGCCGCCCTCGACAAGCGATCCAACAATAATACCGTCGGTAGTACCGCAGTCATCCTGGGTAATGATGACATCCTGAGACACGTCCACCAGCCTTCTCGTGAGATAACCCGAATTGGCCGTCTTGAGCGCCGTATCGGCAAGGCCTTTTCGTGCGCCGTGGGTAGAGATAAAGTACTGGAGTACGGTGAGGCCTTCGCGGAAATTCGCCGTGATCGGCGTTTCAATGATCTCGCCTGACGGCTTGGCCATGAGTCCGCGCATACCCGCAAGCTGTCTGATCTGCTGCGTGCTGCCGCGCGCTCCCGAGTCGGCCATCATGAAGATGTTGTTGAAGGACCGGGCTTCCTGGAGCTCGGACTTCTTTGCCACGCCGATCTCGACCGCTTCCATGCCGAGTTCCGCCATCATTTCATCAGCGATCTTTTCCGTCACATTCGCCCAGATGTCGATTTCCTTGTTGTAGCGCTCGCCGTTGGTGATGAGGCCTTCCGTATACTGATGATGAATTTCCATCACCTCTTTTTGCGCCTGGTCGATGAACTTCTGTTTTTTGCTCGGGATATGCATGTCCGAGATGCAGATCGAGATGCCGGCGCGCATGGCGTAGGTGAAACCGATCTCTTTCAGCTCGTCGATCAGGACGACGGTGCGCCGAAGACCCAATCTCCGGTAGCACTCATCGATCAATTTTGCAAGCTCCTTCTTGGTCATTTCCTTGTTCACGGAAGAGAACGGCATACCTTCGGGCAACACCTCGCTGAACAACACCCTGCCGACGGTCGTTTCCTCGAGCTTGCCGTTGATACGGCACCGGACGCGCGCATGGATATGGGCCATGCCCTGATCGTAGGCGACACGCACTTCCTGCCTGCCGGAGAACACCATGCCTTCGCCGGCTGCTTTTGAGCGGGACTTGGTCAGATAGTAACAGCCAAGCACGATGTCCTGTGATGGGACCATGATCGGCCTGCCATTCGCCGGCGAGAGCACGTTATTGACCGAGAGCATAAGCACCCGCGCTTCGAGCTGGGCCTCGACCGAGAGCGGGATATGGACCGCCATCTGATCTCCGTCGAAGTCAGCGTTAAAAGCCGCACATACCAGCGGGTGGAGCCGGATGGCCTTCCCCTCGACCAGGACCGGGTCGAAGGCCTGGATGCCGAGGCGGTGGAGTGTGGGAGCGCGGTTCAGCAACACCGGATGCTCCTGGATGACCTCTTCGAGCACGTCCCACACCTCGGGACGCTCGCGTTCGATCATTTTTTTCGCGCTCTTGATGGTCGTGGCATAGCCCTTTTCTTCCAGCTTGTTGAAGATGAAGGGTTTGAACAGTTCCAGCGCCATTTTCTTCGGAATACCGCATTGGTGAAGCTTGAGGTCCGGGCCGACAACGATAACGGAACGCCCTGAGTAATCCACGCGTTTTCCGAGCAAGTTCTGACGGAACCGGCCCTGTTTGCCTTTGAGCATGTCTGACAGTGACTTAAGGGGGCGCTTGTTCGGTCCGCGCAGCACGCGGCCGCGGCGTCCGTTATCGAACAGTGCATCCACCGCTTCCTGGAGCATCCGTTTCTCATTCCTGATGATGACGGACGGAGCCTTCAGCTCCTCAAGCCGGCGCAAGCGGTTGTTCCGGTTAATCACCCGGCGGTAGAGATCATTCAGGTCCGAGGTGGCAAAGCGTCCGCCTTCGAGCGGTACGAGCGGTCGCAGCTCCGGCGGGATCACCGGGACCACGTCAAGGATCATCCACTCGGGCTTGTTTCCTGACTTGCGAAAGGCCTCGATCACCTTGAGCCGCTTCGTCAGCTTTTTCTTGGTGGCCAGGGAAGTGGCAATATCGATCTTTTTACGGATTTCTTCGGACTCAGTTTCGAGATCAACGCTGCGCAGCATCTCCCGAATGGCTTCGGCGCCCATACCTGCTTTGAAACCGCTTGATCCATACTCAAGCTGGGCCTTGCGGAACCGTTCTTCGGTCAGAAGCTCCTTATGCTTGAGCGGCGTGTCACCGGCGTCGACGACCACGTACCCTTCAAAATAGAGGACCTTTTCGAGCTGACGGAGCGTCATATCAAGAAGCGTACCGATACGGCTCGGCAGGCCCTTGAGGAACCAGATATGAGCAACCGGCGACGAAAGCTCGATATGACCCATGCGTTCGCGCCGCACCTTTGACTGGATCACCTCGACTCCGCACTTATCACAGACGATGCCGCGGTGCTTCATGCGTTTATACTTGCCGCAAAGGCATTCCCAGTCCTTAATCGGGCCGAAGATCTTGGCGCAGAACAGACCGTCCCGCTCAGGCTTAAAAGACCGGTAATTGATGGTCTCGGGCTTCTTCACTTCGCCATACGACCATTCCTTGATACGCTCGGGCGACGCAATGCGGATCCGCATCGCATCAAAGCTGATGTCCTTTGGTTTCTCGAACAGGTTCATGACGTCTGTTCTGGCTTTATTTTCCGTTATCTGTCTGTCGTCCACAGTGAACCTCCCCGTAGAGGGCCCAACACCACGCCCTGCTAAACCGTTACCTTGACCGGGCGACTGCCCGGGTTGCACCTGTCAGAAAACTCGTCGCTCCGTGCTTATCGCGCCGAGGATATTTTTTCAAGACCGATAACACGCTCTTTCTCATTCTTACGCTCGATCAGCTCTACATCGAGGCAAAGGCTCTGAAGCTCCTTAATGAGCACATAGAACGACTCCGGCAGGCCGGGTTCGAGGGTATTTTCTCCCTTGACGATGGCCTCGTAGATCTTCGCTCTCCCGGACACATCATCCGACTTCACGGTCAGAAACTCCTGGAGACAATAAGCCGCACCGTAGGCCTGGAGCGCCCAGACTTCCATTTCACCAAGGCGCTGGCCGCCAAACTGGGCCTTGCCGCCGAGCGGCTGCTGCGTCACGAGCGAATAGGGCCCGATGGACCGGGCATGCAGTTTGTCGTCAACGAGGTGGTGGAGCTTCAGCATATACATATAGCCCACCGTTACCGGCTTGTCAAACGGCTCTCCGTTCCGGCCATCATAGAGGATGGACTGGCCGGTGGGCGGCAGCTTCGCTTCCTTCAGTAAGCTGCGGATCCGCTCTTCCGACGCGCCATCGAATACCGGCGTTGCCACATGCAGATCAAGCGCCTTCGCAGCCCAGCCAAGGTGCGTCTCGAGGATCTGTCCCACGTTCATACGGGAGGGAACGCCGAGGGGGTTCAGCACGATCTCGACGGGAGTGCCGTCGGGGAGGCAGGGCATATCCTCTTCAGGAACGATCCGCGATACCACACCCTTGTTCCCGTGCCGACCGGCCATCTTGTCGCCAACCGAAAGCTTTCGCTTCATGGCAACGTAGACCTTGACCAGTTTCACCACACCCGGAGGAAGGTCATCTCCGCGCTTCAATCTGCCGATCTTCTCTTCATACATGGTCTCAACGATGCCAAGCTGATTGTCAGCGCTGTCCAGGATTTCCTGGAGCTTGGTCGGATAGTCTTCGGACTCGACCTTGATCTTGACGTAATCCTTCTCGGGCATCTTGTCGAGCACTTCGACGGTGATTTTTTTGCCCTTTGCCAGTTCGGTTTTGCCGGTCTTGGAATTAACGACCTTGTCGGCCGCGGTCTTCCCGATAAGGAGCCGCCTGATGCGCTTGGCCCGGTCTTCTTTAGCAGCACGAACTTCTTCCTGGTACTCTTTCTGCAGGCGCGCGATCTCTTCGCTTTCCTGAGTTTTCAAACGTTCATTCTTGTCCTCGCCTTTGCGCGAGAAGACCTTAACGTCGATAACGGTGCCTTCGATGCCCGGCGGCGCATAGAGCGAGGCATCACGCACATCACCGGCCTTTTCACCAAAGATCGCCCGGAGCAGTTTTTCCTCGGGGGTCAGCTGGGTTTCGCCCTTCGGCGTCACTTTGCCGACCAGAATATCTCCGGGCATCACCTCTGCGCCGACGTAGATAATGCCGTTCTCATCAAGGTTCCGGAGCGTCTCCTCACCGAGGTTGGGGATATCGCGCGTTATTTCCTCTTTCCCCAGTTTAGTGTCGCGGGCCTCGATCTCGAACTCTTCAATATGGATCGAGGTATACCGGTCTTCCCGTACGAGCTTTTCGCTGATGATAATGGCATCTTCATAGTTGTAGCCGCTCCAGGGCATAAACGCGACAAGCACGTTCTGACCGAGCGCAAGTTCGCCCAGGTCCGTTGCCGGTCCGTCAGCGATAATCTGGCCTTTTTTCACCTTATCGCCGATGCGGACGATCGGTTTCTGGTTCATGCAGGTGTTTTGGTTCGAGCGGTGGAACTTGGTAAGCGGATAGGTATCGACGATCGTCCTGCCCTTGGCGTCCTCACCCTTCACCACGATGCGGGTGGAATCAACGGTATCCACGATGCCATCGCGTTTCGCCGAGGCAATGGCGCCGGAATCGCGCGCTGCCACGCGCTCCATGCCGGTGCCGACCACCGGCGCCTGGGGCCTGAGGAGCGGCACGGCCTGGCGCTGCATGTTCGATCCCATGAGCGCGCGGTTCGCGTCATCATTTTCCAGGAAAGGGATGAGCGCTGCCGAGACCGAGACGATCTGCTTCGGCGACACGTCCATGTACTGCACTTCCTCGGCAGTGACCAGCTTGAACTCGCCGCCCACGCGCGCCGAGACGCTGTCCACGGTCAGCTTTCCCCGTCCGTCGAACGGGGTGTTCGCCTGAGCGATCACATAATTTTCGCCGTCCACCGCGGAAAGATATTCAATTTTATCGGTCACCTTGCTGTTCTTTACTTCGCGGTACGGCGCTTCGATGAAACCGTAATCGTTGACCCGGGCATAGGTCGCCAACGAGACGATGAGACCGATGTTCGGTCCTTCCGGCGTCTCAATAGGGCAGATCCTGCCGTAATGGGTCGTGTGCACATCGCGCACTTCGAACCCGGCGCGCTCCCGTGTCAGACCTCCGGGCCCCAGTGCTGAAAGCCTGCGCTTGTGCGTTATCTCCGCGAGCGGGTTGGTCTGGTCCATGAACTGCGAGAGCTGACTCGATCCGAAAAATTCCTTGATCGCCGCGATCACGGGTTTGGGGTTGATAATATCGTGCGGCATGAGCGTATCGATGTCCTGCAGGCTCATGCGCTCCTTGATCGCGCGCTCCATGCGGGCAAGGCCGATACGAATCTGGTTTTCCAGAAGCTCTCCGACGGACCGCACGCGGCGGTTGCCGAGATGATCGATATCGTCGACCTCGCCCTTGCCGGTGCGCAGGTTGACGAGGTAGCGGATCACCTCGACCACGTCCTGAGCGGTAAGGGTGGTCTTGTCGATGGGGATGTCCAATTTCAGTTTTTTGTTCAGTTTCAACCTGCCCACGTTCGAGAGGTCATAGCGCTTGGCATTGAAGAACATGCCGGAAAAGAGGTTCTTCGCCATCTCGATCGTCGGGGGTTCGCCGGGCCGCATTTTGCGGTATATTTCCAGAAGCGCCTCATCCGGCGTCTGCACTTTGTCGGCCAGCAGGGTGTCACGCATCGCCGCGATCACATGAATACCGTCCATATAGATCACTTCCAGTTTTTCCACTTTCGTGGTCACCAGAGTCGTCAGGAAAGCGTCGGTTATCTTCTCGTTTCCCGGCAACAGCACTTCGCCCGTTTCCGGGTCTATGACGTCGCGCAGCACGACACGATCGATCAGTTCCTCACGGGGGATGGGGATCTCCGTAATGCCCGCCGACTCCATTTTCTTGATCGCCGTACGCGTAATCTTGGCGCCTTCCTTCACAAGCACTTCACGCGTCGCCTTGTCGGTGATCGTGATCGGCGCTTTGATGCCGGCCAGCACATCGGCATGAATACCGCGCGTGAACCCGTCCTTCTTCACCGTAATATCCTCGATGGGATAATACATCCGGAGCAGGTCCTCGTTTGAGTAGCCAAAGGACTTAAGCAGGATGGTGGCCGGTATCTTCCGGCGACGGTCGATCCGTACATAGACGATGTCTTTTACGTCGAATTCAAAATCGAGCCACGAACCGCGATAGGGAATGATCCGCGCGGAATAAAGTATCTTGCCGCTGGCGTGCGTACGGCCCTTGTCATGGGTAAAGAAGGCGCCGGGAGAGCGGTGCAGCTGGCTCACCACCACGCGCTCGGTCCCGTTCACAATGAACGTACCCGTATCGGTCATGAGGGCAAGGTCGCCGACATAGACCTCCTGCTCCTTGATGTCCTTTACGCGCTTGGTCTCGGTCTGTTCGTCCTTCTCAAAAAATACGAGGCGGGTCTTGATCTTGAGCGGTGCGGCATAGGTAGCTCCGCGCTGCAGGCACTCCCAGATACTGTACTTGGGTTCGCCCAGCGAGTAGCCGAGATAGTCCACCATCGCCGTTTCATTGAAATCATAAATGGGAAAGACGCTTTTGAATGCCGCCTGCAGCCCCATGTTTTTTCTCTTGTCTGAAGACGCGTCCTTCTGGAGAAAGGAATCATACGATCTTTTTTGGATCTCGATCAGATCAGGAATCTCCAGGATGGTGGGTATCCGAGAAAAATCTTTCCTCACGCGAACGAGCTCTCTCTTTTCCTTTGACATGTTTACACCCCTCCGCCGAAACCGTACCGGCTCGTATCTCTGCATCTAACGAAAAAACCGCTTTAAGGTATTATTTTATATCGCAATTAACCGACTGTATCCATAAACGCAAAAAGTCCTCTGCCCTCCGGATGCTCCGGAGGGCAAGGACTTGATAAATGAATGTTGATGAAACGTTACTTTACCTCGACCGTTGCGCCTGCATCGGCAAGCTTCTTCTTCATGGACTCTGCATCTTCCTTGGAAACACCGGTCTTTACGGGCTTGGGAGCACCCTCCACCAGGTCCTTTGCTTCTTTGAGACCGAGGCCCGTGAGCTCGCGGACAACCTTGATCACGTTGATCTTCTGCGCGCCGGCAGCGGCCAGAATAACGTCAAATGCGGTCTTTTCTTCTGCTGCTGCCGCCGGTGCACCAGCGGCGGCTGCGGCCACGGGCGCGGCTGCTGAAACTCCCCACTTCTCTTCGAGCATCTTGCTCAGTTCGGCTGCTTCAAGAACGGTCAATGCGCTGAGTTCGTCAACGATCTTTGTTAAATCTGCCATGGTTACTTCCTCCTGGAAATGGTTATACTCTTTTAGAGTACGCGTCCTATCACGGAGCGCGCCTTACTACCTTACCCTTGGTCCGCCTTGGCCTTCATGACCCGCGCGAGCTGGCTGCCCGGCGCTGCAAGCACCCCGGCGATCCTCGTTGCCGGCGTCTGGAGAAGACCGACGATCCTGCCGCGCAGCACGTTCAGCGAAGGCAATGTCGCCAGCGTCTTGATATCCGACTGCTTGATCAGCTTGCCGTCCATAACGCCGACCTTGATCTCGAGCTTCGCCTGCGTTTTCTGGAAATCGTAGAGCACCTTGGCAGACGCAACCGGATCGTCGTACGACAATACGATGCCGACGGGTCCGACAAAGTAGTCTTTCAACAGCTCGATCCCGGTGCCTTCCGAGGCTTTTCGGGCGAGCGTGTTCTTCACCACACGGTATTCCACCTGTGCCTTGCGAAGCTTGCTGCGAAGCTCGGTGATCTGCTCCACGTTGATTCCGGAATAACCCGTTATCACTGCGGACTTCGCCTTGGAAAATTTGCCGTGCAGTTCTTCAATGGCCTGCTTCTTTTCTTCTTTATTCACCCTGTCCTCCTTTCTTTCAAGAGTTCCCGATGACCAGCCCGGAAACGATGAAAGAAAGTGCTGGTTCTTTCGTTCGCCGGGTCTCGGCAGGCCCCTGGGGGGATTAAACGGGGGGAGCGAAGCTTTGCTTCCCCTGTACCTGCTGTCTCGGACCGCACCCCTGTTCTTTCAGGGGCCGACCTTGTGCGTAAACAATGCTAGTGTTCTTATACGAGTTTCTCGATCAGGGCCGGATCCATATGGATACCGGGGCCCATGGTCGTTGAAACACCAACGCTCTTGAGATACTTGCCCTTGCTCGATGACGGCTTCGCTTTGATGATGGATTCAAGTACTGCCTTGGCGTTCTCCACCAGCTTGTTCTCGTCAAAAGAAGCTTTGCCCACCAGAACGTGCACGATTCCGGCCTTTTCCACACGATATTCAACCTTACCAGCCCGGATGTCCTTGATGGCCTTGGCAACATCAAAGGTGACCGTACCGGTTTTTGGGTTAGGCATCAGCCCCCGGGGGCCCAGTACTTTGCCGAGCTTGCCCACAAGGCCCATAATGTCCGGCGTAGCAACGACCGTATCGAAATCGGTCCAGCCTTCTTTCTGTATCTTGTCAGCGAGCTCCTCTGCGCCAACGTAGTCAGCACCGGCCTCCCGCGCTTCTTTCTCTTTTTCGCCCTTGGCAAAGACAAGGATCTTGACCTTTTTCCCGGTTCCATGGGGAAGTACCACCGTTCCCCGGACCATCTGGTCTGCCTGTTTCGGGTCAACGCCGAGCTTTACGGCAAGATCAACGGTCTCATCGAATTTCGTCCGGGCAGTCTTTTTTGCAAGGCCGATAGCCTCTTCGAGACTGTAAAGCTTCGTCCGATCGACGAGTGCTGCTGCTGCTTTATACTTTTTTCCTGACGCCATGGTTCCTCCTCGCGGTCCCTGCGGCTGTTGTCAGCCTCCCGCCCTGTAATTGCGAATGGCGAATTGCGAATACGGAATGAACAACCTGCATTATTTCCGCACTCCGCATTCCGAATTCCGCATTAATCTACTATTTCAAGCCCCATGCTCTTCGCCGAGCCTTCGATCATGCGCATAGCCGACTCCACGCTGGCCGCATTAAGATCGGGAAGCTTGGTCTGTGCGATCTCTTTGATCTGAGCGCGGGTCACCTTACCAACCTTATCCTTGTTCGGCACACCGGAACCCTTAACGATCCCTGCGGCCTTTTTCAGGAGTTCCGCCGCAGGCGGGGTTTTGGTGATAAAAGTGAACGACCGGTCAGAGTAGACTGAGATCACGACCGGAATGATCGTATCGCCCATTTTCTGGGTTCTGGCGTTGAACGTCTTGCAGAACTCCATGATATTCACGCCGTGCTGGCCGAGTGCAGGGCCGACCGGCGGCGCCGGATTGGCCTTACCTGCGGGAACCTGAAGCTTGATTTTTGCGGTAATCTCTTTTGCCATCTATAAACTCCTGATCTTAATTTTGCACCGTGAATTTTTTGAATGAAACTTATTTTTCTTGTTCCCGTTCAACCTGCAGGAACTCAAGTTCCACCGGCGTCGAACGGCCGAAGATACTTACCATTACCCGAAGTCTGCCGTGAGTGGGGCTCACATCTTCCACGGTCCCGATAAAGCTGCTGAACGGTCCGTCGGTGACCCGGACACGATCGCCCTTCTGGTATGCGTGCTTTGGCTGAGTAGGAGCAACGGCCCCCTCTTCAGCCTGCTTGAGGATGTTCTTTATTTCTTCTTCGCTGAGCGGCGTGGGATTCGTGCTTCCGCCAACGAAGCCTGTTACCTTCGGAGTGTCCTTAATGACATGCCACGTGTTGTCATCCATCTCCATTTCAACCAGGATATAACCGGGGAAAAACTTTCGCTGCGTTTTTCTTTTTTTCCCGGCTTTCAGCGACAGGACCTCTTCCGTGGGGACCAGGACCTGAGCGATCTTGTCCTGAAGCCCCAATTTGGAGATCGTCTCCGTAAGGCTGGCCCTGACCTTGTTCTCAAAACCCGCATACGTATGGACCACATACCAGTTCATTGGCATAATTATTCTACTTAAAGGTAAGGGTCATTATCCGTCCCAACCCCATATCTACCACGCCGAGAAAAACGGCTGCAATGAGCACCGTAATGATCACTACCCAGGTAGACCCTATAACCTCCTTTTTTGTCGGAAAAACGACCTTCTTGAGTTCCTGCTTCACATCCTGGAAGAACTCCATCATCTTCTTGAACATTCGGTAGGCCTCTCTCTATGCAAGGATTAATGGCAGGCCAGGAGGGACTCGAACCCCCAGCAGCCGGATTTGGAGTCCGGAGCTCTACCATTAGAGCTACTGGCCTGTGTCCTGGATTACATGCCTTCGCGGTGATACCCGGTTATGCCTTGGTTTCCTTGTGCGTAGTATGTTTGCGGCAAAATCGGCAGTATTTCTCCAGATTAATCTTGTCTGGAGTGTTTCTCTTGTTCTTGGTCGTTGAATAATTTTTTCGCTTGCAGTCACCGCAAGCGAGGAGAACGATTTCCCGCATTCTGTTGGCCTCTCTTTTTCAAATGCTGATGCTTCGAACGGAGTGTTCTCGTTCCGCACCGCTCTTACTCGATAACTTCGGTAATAACTCCGGCGCCCACGGTCCTGCCGCCTTCGCGGATGGCGAACCGGAGCCCCTTATCCATGGCGATCGGCCCGATGAGCTCAACGCTGCAGGTCATATTGTCGCCCGGCATCACCATCT
>JANPMZ010000284.1:0-2857 GCA_031427195.1 Nitrospirota bacterium | reverse complement strand
AAAGACTTGACACTAATGCTCGCTCTGTTTTTGAATGCCTTCCGCAAACCGCTGAACACCGGCTTTCACTGTTTTCCGCGAAGCTATCGATGTGGTCCATGTCGGTACTCATACAAGCTTCTAAAATTTCTCAGTGTTCTTCACGTTTCCGGTCGAGTTGGCCTACAATAGCACAAATCAGCGGCGGTTTACAGCTTTTATCAATGGGCCGCGGGGGTCGCTTCTTTTGTCAGCTTTACGCTTAGTGTGCGGTCCACTCCTCCAACGGCGTCAACAGAAATTTTTCCAGCGGTATGCCGTTTTCGCTGACAAGCAGTTTCCGATAGTATTGCAACAATTTAATTACGAAACATCACGAAGTGGTGCGGACCGTTCGGGGAACGGTCCCTGTGATTTATTATTGAAGTCGTAGGGCGTGTTTCCCAAACGCGCCGAACCGTTAATGTTTGTTTCGTTTTTAACGTGTCGCGATACTAGGGTTTGACCAAGAGGCCGATGGTACATTGTGGGCAAGTCCCCCTGTTTCACGGAAAATCAAGGTTTCCCAGAACTACCTTGACGCGCCGCACCTGTTGCAGTACTATGGGCCACAAAACTGCTATGAACCGCGACGATCTGAACAACCTCAAAGCCTGGTTCTCGGTGTACTGCGACTCCTTTTCCACCTCCTGCGATGAGGACCGGAAGAACTACGACGTCAAGCGGCGGCATACGGACAATGTCTGTTCCAACATGCTCCTGATCGCCGAGGACTTAAAACTCGACGACGAGCGAACGCTGCTCGCCGTGGCTGTTGCCCTGTTCCACGATGTCGGCAGGTTCCCCCAGTATCAGCAGTACAAGACCTTCCAGGACAGCATCTCGGTAAACCATGCGACCCTGGGCGCAAAAGTGCTGCTCGAAAACTCGGCGCTCCGCGGCCTTCCGAAAGAGGAGCAGTACCTGATCGTCCATGCCGTGACCCTGCACAATGTGCTGACCGTTCCCGGGGAGCTCGACCGGGACCTGCTGCAGCTGGTAAAAATGGTCCGCGATGCGGACAAACTCGATATCTGGCGGATCTTCCTCGAATACTACGCCCAGCCGGCAAGGGACAAGCCGACCGCCGTGGCGCTCGGGCTGCCGGACATCCCGGAGTATTCACCGGAGATCCTGGCGCAGCTGCACCAGCGCAAACTGGTGCTCCTGTCGTCCCTCAAAACACTAACGGACTTCAAGCTGCTCCAGCTGGCCTGGATCTTTGACCTTAATTTCACGGCCTCCTTCAAGATCGTGGCGTGGCGAAGCACTATTGACCGCTTTGCCCTGACCTTGCCGCTGACCGCGGAGATCGCCGAGGCCGTTGATTCAGTCCGGGAATACGTGAACGAAAAGCTCAAAAATAGCTGAATTTTCGCCGAGGGCAATAATTGACGCATTCGTAAAAAGTCATTATCCACCGCGGAGGCGCGGAGGCGCGGAGAAAGGCACTTTGAAAATTATAAAGATTTTCTCGGCGTCTCAGCGTCTCTGCGGTTAAATCCGAATTATTACGAGCCCAGCATAATTCGCTTTACTCAGGAACACCTTTTTTGGTAATATGAATTGTTTTTAAAAAGCACGGCAGGACGCTCTTGATCCCGTCTCACCCGGCTTAAGGGGAATCAGCATGAGAAATAACATTGTTTCACTCGGCGCCGATGAACTGAAATATGAGATCCGCGAGATCGTTGCCGTGGCCAAACAGTTCGGCGACCTCGGCATCGAGATCCTGTGGGAGAACATCGGCGACCCGGTCCAGAAGGGCGAAAAGATACCCGACTGGATCAAAGAGATCGTCATCGAGGCGAACCGCGAGGACGCGACCTACGCCTATTCGCCGACCAAAGGCCTTGATGCCACGCGCGAATTTCTGGCGCAGTGGGCGAACAGGAACGACAACGTCAGGATCACGAAAGAAGACATCATCTTCTTCAACGGCCTGGGCGATGCCATCAGCAAGATCTACGGCCAGCTCAGGAAGGAATACCGCGTGATCGGGCCGAGTCCGGCCTACAGCACCCACTCCTCCGCAGAGGCCTCTCACGCAGGCGCCGAATATATCTCATACAATCTGGACCCGAGGAACCTCTGGTACCCGGACCTGGACGACCTGCGCATGAAGGTGAAGTACAATCCCGCGATCTCGGGCATCCTCATCATCAATCCCGACAACCCCACAGGCGCGGTCTATCCCAAGGAAGTGCTCCAGGAGATCGTGGCCATTGCGCGGGAGTACGATCTGTTCGTGGTCTGCGACGAGATCTACATCAATATGGCCTACAACGGGAAACGGGCCGTGCCGCTGGCGGAAGTGATCGGCGATGTCTGCGGCATCTCCATGAAGGGCATTTCCAAGGAGCTCCCCTGGCCGGGTTCTCGCTGCGGCTGGATCGAGGTCTACAACCAGAAGAACGACCCCGTGTTCGCAAAGTACGTAAAGAGCATCCTGGACAACAAAATGCTCGAGGTCTGCTCAACCACGCTGCCGCAAACCGTGATTCCGAAGATCTTCAGCGATAAACGCTTCCCGGCCCACGTGGCTGCGCGGAACAAAAAATACGAATGGCGGGCAAATACAGCCTATGACCGGCTCAAGGACATCGAGGGGATCGTGGTGAACCGGACAAACGGCGCTTTCTATATGACCGTGATGTTCGAGGAAGGCGTTTTGAACGGCAGCCAGTCGCTGCCGGTAAAGGACAAGGCCGTCAGGGAGCTGGTCGAAAAGATCACGAGTGGCGTGGCGCTCGACAAACGGTTCGTCTATTATCTGCTCGCGACCACCGGCATCTGCGTGGTGCCGCTGACGGGCTTTAACTGCACCCTCAAGGGCTTC
>JANPMZ010000283.1:0-8655 GCA_031427195.1 Nitrospirota bacterium | reverse complement strand
AAGCTCTCTATCGATGTTGTTCAAGGATTCCTTGAACTCGATCCTATGCCCTTCGCCTTCCTCAAGGATTAGCTGTAATTCCTTTTGATTCATGCAGTCGGTCCCCTCACCTTAGTCCTCTCCCCGAAGGGGCGAGGATTTCTACGCCTATGCAGCAAGAACAGCGTTCAGTTCATCCAGCGTCTTGTTTAGGTTGTCTCCAAATACTTGATATGCCCGACCGAGTCCGCCCTCCTGAACAAATGGAGCAAGATCAAAATGATCGACTTCGATGCTTAGGTTGGCAGCTATGTGATCGCGGATCATTTCGAGCCAATGGCGTTGTTCCGCGGTAAATCTGGACCCACCCTCACCCCTGCCCTCTCCCTGAGGGCGAGGGAGTGTTTGTTGACCTGCCATCCACTTCTCGAAATTAGCATTCACCCGCTCAGGGAACGGGACAAGTTTATCATCTCGATGCATGGCAAAACGCACGAGAGACACAAGGTCTGGTATATGCGGGGCGCTGGCGCCTTTGACCTTTGACTTCTCCAGCGCTGCATAAGCATTCCAGAGATTATCCACTCTCCATAGATGCGGCGGCTTTTCGATTCGATTTGCAAGGTCCTTGATATCTTCGTACCGAAGCCGCTGTTTATACGGCATGCTATAAAGCACCTGGAGCGCGGTGATCTCTTCCTTATGCAGACTATGTACGTAAAAGCATTATGCAAAAACGAAGTTACAGCAAATAGCTCCAAAAGGCAAGGTTCTTGATGGGGTAGTGACGGCAGGGTCCGGGGTCCAGGGGAACTACACTTCACACAATCGATCGGTACGACGCAGACCACCTTGCACGCTAATCCGGCATGGTGCGCTGCATCAACGACTGCGGTCATATCCTTATTCCGAGGTCAGAGTGGGACGAGATATACTTCATACACCGGTTCTGGGCAGTTCCATCCCAACAAATCCTTGACAATACAGCTTCAATATCCGATAATATGCGCTCTTCATTGAATAAGGAATATCGCGCTGCTGATGCGCCCTGTTTTACCGGGGTTAGAGGAGTACGATTTTGGCGCAGGAATACCTCGAATTTGAAAAACCGATCGCTGAACTTGAAAAGAAGATAGAGGAGCTTACTCTTTTTACCTCGAATGGGAACATCGACCTCGAGGAAGAAATCCTCAAGCTTCACAAAAAGTCGGACCAACTGCGCGCCGAGATTTACTCCCGGCTGACCCCCTGGCAAAAGGTCCAGATCTCCCGTCATCCGAACCGGCCCTATACGCTGGATTATATCGAAGCCATGCTCACCGATTTTGTCGAGATGCACGGTGACCGCGGTTTTGCCGACGATCCCGCTATTGTCTGCGGTATGGCGAAGCTTGACACCATGCCGGTCGTCATCATCGGCCACCAGAAAGGCAGGACCCTGAAGGACCGGATGTTCCGCAACTTCGGCCAGCCGAACCCCGAGGGCTATCGCAAGGCGCTGCGGCTCATGGAATTCGCGGAAAAGTTCAGGAAGCCGATCATAACGCTTATCGATACCCAGGGAGCGTACCCGGGCATCGGCGCTGAAGAGCGCGGACAGGGTGAATCCATCGCCAGAAACCTGTTTGTTATGTCGGGCTTGAAGGTGCCGATTATCGCGGTGGTGATCGGCGAAGGCGGAAGCGGCGGAGCGCTGGCCTTGGGAGTGGCCGACCGGGTGCTCATGCTGGAGCACTCAACCTACTCGGTCATTTCTCCGGAAGGCTGCGCCGCCATCCTCTGGAACAATGGCTCAAAAGCGAGTGAGGCCGCGGAACTGCTCAAGATCACGGCACAGGACCTTTTTCAGATGAAAGTGATCGACGAGGTCGTGGAAGAACCTATCGGCGGCGCACACCGCGATCCCCGGCTGGCTGCCGAACTGTTAAAGGACGCGGTCACGCGAAATATGGCTGAGATCAGGAACGTGCCTCCGGACGAGATCGTGAAGATGCGCTACGAAAAGTTCAGGCGGCTGGGGACCTTCGATCAGATCTGATCTTTTGTCAACTGTTTGTAAAGGTCAGGAAATTTCGACAACCAGTTCGGCAATAGCCGTTTTGAGAGCGGCCATGGCGCTCTGCAGGTTGGCATAGGGAGACAGCAGGAGCAGCAGGCAGTAGTCATTCAAAACCGGAGCGAGCAGTTCGTTCCCCTCTTCCCGCGAAAAAAACACAGCATGGACGGTCCCCAATCCAAGCCGGCCGGTGATCGCTTTGATCTGGTCAAGCTGTATCTCCTTCCACGCGCCGAGCAGCTTGACATCGATGGCAGCCTCTCCGGACTGCGCGATCGCTTCCCCGTCATTATCCAGAAAAATTGCCGCCTGCGCTCCGTCCACTGATGTAATGAGCCTACCCAGAATATCTTCCAGCAAGAGACTCCCCTTTCGTTCTTCCCGGTTTCGAATGGACTTTTAACTGAAGATCGCAAAAAATAACGCGGTCAAACCGGCTCCGATGGCCGCCCCGGCAAGCACCTCTACCGGACGATGGATCCCCGAAGACCACCTGCTCCAGCTGACCATCAGGGCAAGGATGAACGTGAGGACGCCGACCGGCAAATTTCCCGTCAGATAGACTGCTGCGACCCAGATCGAAAAAGATACTGCCGCATGTCCGCTCGGCATGCCCCCCCGGAGCGGATCTCCCTTGCCGAGCAGTGCCTTGATGAAAATGACGACGATGACGACGACCGCAAGCGATACAAATGCTATGACATCACTCGGCGCTTTCCGCAGATGCCACTGACCGCCTGCGATGGCAGCCGTCAGCGCCGGGTACAGGATGAGGTATGCCAGGGTGAGTGCCCCGAATGACGCCAGCAGCACCACTCCTGCCGCGATGTCCTTGGCGATCCTGGCGAGTGGATGGTAGGTGTCCGAGATCATGTCGACGGTGACCTCGATGGCGGTGTTCAGCATTTCCATGGCCAGGACGAGGATGATCGCCATGCACAGCAGAATGAACTCGGTGCGGGTGATGTTCAATCCGAGGCCCAGGACAAGGGTTGCCAGTGCCGCGAACAGGTGGTAGCGCATATGGCGCTGCGTCTTGACCGAGTAGATAATGCCTTCGATCGCATGGTTCGCGCTCTGCAGCCATGACCGGGACCGCCACTTCATGTCCGCAGCCTCTTGAGCAGGCTTCGCTCCTTCAACTGCATAATCCGGGCATCGTCTGCTCCGCGCTCATGGTCGTAGCCGACCAGATGGAGGAGGCCATGGACCAGCAGGCGTTCCAGTTCCTGCTGCAGCGTAAGGCCTGCAGCAAGAGCCTGGGACAGCGCTGTAGGCACCGATATGACGATATCCCCGAGCATGTCCGGCTGAACTCCGTTAAAACGTCCCTCCCGCAGCGAGAACGAAAGAACATCGGTCGTCCTGTCCTTGCCCCGATACTGCCGGTTGAGCGTCCGCATGGCACGATCACCGACAAAAAGCACGCTCAGTTCTGCATCAGGAAGGTTGAGCTTGTTCAACAACTTCGTGAGCTGCGCCTTTAGCTTTGCCGCTGCCAGCTTTTGCTTCTTCTGGTTGTTTTTTATCCGAATGATCATTGCGTTTTCTTTCTCCCGGGAACTCCATCCCGGGATAGTCTATCCGATGATGGAAAATCCCATTCAGGGTGAGGTTGAAGCTCTTCGAGATCTCCCGCAGGTTCTTGAGCGTCAGATCGCATGCACTGAGCTGATCATCGAGGAAAATGCGGGTGATAACATTGTTCGTCAGTGCCTGGATGCGCTCAGGCGTCGGGTCGTCGAGGCTCCGTGATGCCGCTTCGACCGCATCGGACAGCATCACAATGGCCGCCACTTTCGTGCGCGGGCGCGGACCGGGGTAGCGGTAATCTTCCTCGGCAATCTTCGTATAGGGCTGCAGCTCTTTTGCCTTCTGATAAAAATAGGTGATGAGCGACGTGCCATGATGCTGATGGATGATATCGATGAGGGCGGCGGGCAGGTTATGCTCCCGGGCGACCTCAACGCCGTCCTTTACGTGCGATGCGATGATGAGGCTGCTCATGGACGGCATCAGCCGGTTGTGTTTGTTCTCCTTGGGGTGCTGGTTCTCGATGAAATATTCGGGTTTGCGGATCTTCCCCACATCATGGTAATAGGCGCCTACGCGCGCGAGCAGTGGATTTTCGCCGATGGCCTCGGCTGCCGACTCAGCCAGGTTGCCGATCAGAATACTGTGATGATAGGTGCCGGGGGTGGTGTAGACCAGTTTCTTAAGGAGCGGCTGGTTTGGTTCAAGAAGTTCGAGGAGCTTGATATCGGTGGCGATGTCGAAGACCGCTTCAAAAAAAGGCAGGGTGGCCGACACGATCATGGCAACGGCAATGGCTCCCAGGATACCGGCGCTTATATCGTACAGGCCGCGCGTCAGGAGCTCCCCCTTGTAGAAATCGATCCCAGCGATGGCGATCATGTTTACCAGCGCGACCAACGCCCCTGCCCTGAGCACCGCAGTCCGTTTTTTGCACTGAATGACCGAAAGCGCAGCAACAATGCTTCCCAGAAAATAGTAGAGCGGGATAAAGGGGTCGCCTTGAAAAGAGATGCCGAGCAGGATGCTGACCATGAAAGAGAAACCCAAAGCCAGATGGAAGTCCAGCAGAAGGCAGACCAGCATGGCTCCGGCAGTGACGGGAAGCGCAAACGCGATCGTGGCGGTTTCCAGCTGCAGTTTATCAGCCACGAGGACCAGAATATGCTTTGAGAACTGTGCAAGGATCACGGTCGCCAGCAGCAGAAAAATGAGCAGTAACATTTTCCGGGTGTCTGCAATAAGGGCCGGGCGGTACCGTTTAATATCGCGGTAAAAAAGGTAGAACATCAGCAGGAACAACAGGCTGAGCCCGCCATAGGCGTTCAGCCTGGTCCCGGTTTGTTCATCAGGGGGAACCAGTATGATCGCGAGCAGCAGGGCGGTAACGAAGGCGAGACCGATATTCAGGAAACGCACTGAGCGCTTAAGCTCCTGCGGCGCATCGTCCTTATCCGCGTCCTGGGTCCGGACCTTCGGGAGAAGCTTTATCGTTGCATCATGTTTGCGGTCCATCGTCAGCCTCGTATTTCCCGTATGCTTTGATGATTTGCTGGACAAGCATGTGACGTACGACTTCAGTGAAGATTACCACATATGATGAGGTGATGCACCAAAAAACCGCTGATAGACGCAGGACCCACTTTACTTTTTATCGGTCCGCGATGTATAATAACGTCAATGCTTAAAAGGAACTCATTCATCCTCTTTATCGTACTTGCTTTGACGGCCGGACTCATAGGCGGTGCATCAGGATTCATCATCTATTCGATGGGGGACCTCCCCGAGATAGCGCTGCTGGAGGAATATCGTCCGAGCATCACCTCCCGCGTCTATACGGATACCAACCGGCTGCTGACGGAGTTTTACCTCGAGAACAGAACGCCCGTAGAGCTCACCGATGTCCCGGAAATGTTGATAAAAGCCCTCATGGCGGCCGAGGACTCCCGTTTTTATCAACACCACGGCCTTGATGTGCGCGGCATCGCGCGGGCTCTGTACCGGAACCTGCGGGCGCACCGAATCATGGAGGGCGGCAGTACGCTGACGCAACAGCTTGCAAAGGTCCTCTTTCTCTCTCCGGACCGCACGTTTTCACGTAAATTCAAAGAAATGGCGCTTGCGCTCCGCATCGAACAGCGGTACACCAAGCGGGAAATCCTCTCGCTCTATCTCAATCAGATCTATTTTGGAAGCGGCGCCTACGGCGTGGAAGCTGCCGCACAGATTTATTTTGGCAAGTCTGCCAGGGAGCTGAACCTCGCCGAATGTGCCATGCTGGCAGGTCTTCCCCGCTCGCCAAAGCGGTATTCGCCATTCAAGGCGCCTGCCGGGGCTTTAGCTCGGCGCGCCTATGTCCTGTCCCGCATGACCCGTGCTGGCCTTATTACACAGTTCCAGGCTGATGACGCTGCAAAGGAGCCGCTTCCCGTAACCCCGACCACGACGGTGCGCGGTGCTGATTCTTATATCGTAGAATATGTCCGCCAGAAGATCGAGGAACGCTTCGGTTCCAGCATTCTCTATTCGGGCGGTCTCAATATTTATACCAGTATCAATGACCAGTTCCAGGAAGCTGCAAAAGCGGCGGTCAAGGCCGGGCTGCAACAGGTGGAAGCCCGCCACCATAAACGGTCCGGGCATCCGCAACCCCCGCTGCAGGGGGCGCTCATCGCCATCGAGCCCTCAACAGGCCATATCCTTGCCATGGTCGGCGGCAGGGATTACGCGGAGAGCCAGTTCAACCGGGCCGTACAGGCAGTTCGACAGCCCGGTTCGGCATTTAAACCGTTAATCTATGCCGAAGCGATCGAACGCGGATTCGGTCCGTCTGATCTGCTTGATGATTCTCCCTTGACGGTCAAGCTCGACCGCAACAAGAACTGGACTCCCGAGAACTTCAGTAAAAAATTTCAGGGCATGGTGACACTGCGGCGGGCCTTAACAAAATCCTTAAACGTGCCGACGGTTCGGTTGCTTGATAAACTCGGCATAGCGGAGACGGTGCAATTCGCCCGGAGCATGGGTATCAGAAGCCCGGTCGCTCCTTACTTGTCCATGGCCCTCGGCAGTTCTGATGTGACGCTCTTCGAGTTGACCTCGGCGTACTCGGTGCTGGCCAATCACGGTGTCCGGATCGATCCCGTTGCCATACTTCAGGTTACCGACAGCACCGGGCGCGTTTTGTTTGCCAGTGACCTCTTGCCTGCTCAGGTGATAAGGCCGGAGACCGCCTACATTATGACAAACCTTCTTCGTGGCGTGGTGGAGCGGGGAACTGCGTGGAAGGCCCGTGAACTCGGCAGGCCTGTCGCTGGAAAAACCGGCACGGCAAACGATTACCGCGATGCGTGGTTCATTGGTTATACTCCTGGTCTCGTTGCCGGCGTCTGGGTAGGATATGACGACCATCGAACCATCGGACCCCGTGAAACGGGCGCACGGGCAGCCCTTCCGCTGTGGCTTGCTTTCATGAAAAAAGCTCTTGAGGGCAGAGAGCCAGAAGACTTCACGGCTCCCGAGGCGCTCGTTTTCAGGCAGATCGATGCAACAACAGGATTGCTGAGTACGGACAAATGCAAGGACATTATCAGGGAAGCGTATGTACCGGGAACAGAGCCGAGAAAACATTGTCCGGAAAGCGCTGCGGAGAACGAAGCACCGGCGCAGGAGGATGAGGCACCGGAAACACCATAATATTATTGACACCGGTAAACATATTTGTTATTCTTGTTACAAGGTGATTTGCCTATCGCAGCCATGAAGATACCTATACCGCCGATAATACTGGATACATTAACTCCTACGAGGCTTTTTGCCAGGCTCAATATTACCAGCAAAATGCTGCTTGGATACATGACCCTCGTGCTGCTTACGGTCGTTGTGGTGGTCTATGCGTTGGTCAGCCTTCAGCGAATCAACAACTTGAACAAAAGTATCGTTACGATCGACATCCCTACCCAGGAAGCTGCCGATAAAATGCTTGACGCGGTCCTTGCTCAGGACACTTATGGAAAACGCTTTCTGATATTGAAGAGCGAGGACATGAGGAAACTCTTTGCAAAACGCGGTGATGAGTATCGGACATGGCTGAAGGTGCTCAAGGAATTGCCGGGGGAAAATAACGCTCCCGTCGAAGCACTGGAGAAGCTGCACGGAAACTACACAGAGCTGTTCTCCCAGGAAATCAAGCTGGCAAGGGCAAATAAGAACGATGCTGCATATGCGATTTCAAATTCCAGCCTGAAAGGCAATCTGGATAAACTCCTCGACACGTTGAGGACGATGTCTGACCGTGCCAGGGATTCTCAGGACAATAAGATGCGACAGATCAGTTCCGTGGGCGACAGGGCCTTCATTACGACTGCCATACTGTGCCTGATCAGTATTCTTGCGGGAGCCCTTGTCGGTCTCGTCGTGACCCATCATATCTCTTCGTCGATCAATAAATTGAAAGTCGCGACGGAACATATTGCCGAGGGTAATTTCGATTACGACCCCGATATCCGGACGGAAGATGAGATCGGGGCGCTGTCAACGTCATTCCTGAGCATGGGAAAGCGCCTTCGGAAACTAGAGGAAATGTATCTGGACGCCAGCCCGCTCACCCGGCTGCCTGGCGGCATCGCCATTGAGAATGTCCTGAAAAAAAGGATCGACTCCGGACAGCCGCTGGCCTTTTGCGTGCTCGATCTTGATAATTTTAAGGCGTTCAATGACCGCTACGGATATGCCAACGGCAGCGAAGTGCTCAAGGAAACCGCGCACCTTATTGAGAATGCGGTCAAGACGAAAGGCACCCCCGATGACTTCATCGGGCATGTTGGTGGAGACGACTACGTTGTTATTACGGTTCCCGACGCCATGAGAGAAATAGCAAGTGAGATCATCGCCCAGTTCGACCGAAGGATCCCCGAGTTTTACGAACAAAGCGACCGGGAAAAGGGCTATATACTCGGCAAGACCAGGCAGGGCGTTGATATGAAATTCCCGCTCATGACCATCTCGATCGCTATCGTCACGAACGAGCGGAGAAAGTTCGCCAATGCTTTGGAAGCGTCCGAGATCGTCGCGGACCTGAAGGATTA
>JANPMZ010000282.1:0-8204 GCA_031427195.1 Nitrospirota bacterium | reverse complement strand
ACCAAGTGCGCTACCAGGCTGCGCTACGCCCCGACAAGCCCGCATAGTATACTAAGTCAATTCAGTTGTCAACCCCGTTAAAGATGAAACACGGATTATTTTTCCGCGGAAAAGCCTTCTTCCCGGACCACGAACAGATGCCGCGGTATCTCTAACGGGGTCAACGAACAAGCTTCTTTTGTGTCTTAATAAAATTATCAAAAGCCTCCTGGTAAAAATCTTTTTTTGCCCTGATCGCTGCCGGGACCCTTCTCTCATAGAGTTCTCTGCCCTCGGTCACATCATTTTGGAGCAGATCATAGAAGGTGCCGTTTCGCAAACCTTCAACAACGGCATCCTGATTATACAACGCAATGTCCGACACGATGATCCTTGCAAAACGCCTGGCCTTTTCCTCTGCCTCAGGGTCAGCTGCGTCCACGACCGGGATATCGCACTCTTCTTTTTGAAAGATGGAGGAATCCAGGCTGAGAGACTCCGGTGAAATGACGGCACTGTCCGGTATGTCCGCACGAACTGCAGCGGATCCTCCGGCTGAAACCGAAGCGCCGACAGCCGCCTGCTCCGGTTCCGTCTGCGTCAACCTTTCCGGCTTGAACAACGAAAGATCGAACTCCCGGGACGGGTGTTCTTTTTTCGGGGGGGCGTCGCAGGAAACACTTGCTGTTTTTGACTCGCCGCTTTCCGGCGGCTCGATAAGATTGCGGATTTTGATCGGTAAAAAATCAGGGATATGGTGTTTTTCTATATAGTCATCGGCGCCATAGAGACTTACCGGTGTCCGTTTATACCGCCGCATATCATAGACCGACGACAAGAGCACGATCTTAATTGCAGACGTCTGAGAATTTCCCTTAAGCCGTTCACATAATTCAAAACCGTAGATGCCGGACAATCCCACATCGAGAACCATTGCCTGCGGTCGTACATTGACCGCCTTCCTGAGCGCTTCATGCCCGTCGCCGGCCGTATGCACAGCAAAACCTGCATCCTGAAGCACGCTGGAGATCATGGTCCTGACAACCTCACTGTCATGCGCGACCAGCACCAGGGGAGCACCCGACGGTTGGAGAGCAGCAGAGTCGGCAGGGTGGCTCCTTGCACGCTCTGCCGGCTGTTTCTGCACCAACAGAACATTGCCGCACCGGGGACAGCGCACTTTTACGCTCTTATCCCTGATCTTCGCATCATCGACCCTGAGTTTGGCGCCACATTCGCACGGAACAATCATAGGGAGTAATATCTCCTTCCACCGCCATAGGAAACATCGCTTCGCTTAAACAGACCGATCAGCATCATCCATAATCCCCCGCCAAAACAATGCAACGTAAAGGAGCGCGAACCACTCCCGAGCGCACAGGTTGCAGCGCAGCCGTCAAGGAACATGCCAATCAATGCCCGACCAAGATACAAGAAATCGTAAAGTTTGTCAATAACCGCGCATTCATGAAAGCGGAGTGAACTCACGCCTCGACTTGATGCTCCTCTGTTTCCGCAATACTGCTGAATTTGCTTGCCATCCGGTCATGTCTCAAGTATAATTTTATGCTTGTGGGAGAGCTTACGGAGCTGGTGCCCGTCCCGGACTTCAAATCCGTTGTTTCCTGGCGTGAGTCAGGAAAGGTGAGTTCGATTCTCATGCTCTCCCGCCACACATAAAAAAAACCCTCACGATATGCTCGTGAGGGTTTTTGTTGTCCGATAAAGACATGCAACTTACTTCTTGTGGCACTTTGCACAGGTGGCTGCGTCCTTCACTGCGAAGGCCTTGGTGCCGTTGTGGCATACGCCACAGTTCTTGCCGGCCTCCATGTCCTTCATGGTGATGACATCGACGCCCTTCTTCATCTTGAAGTTGGCCGGATGACAATCAGCGCACTTGAGGCCCTTGTCGGCGTGGATCTTGCCGTCAAACACCACCTTGCCGCTGCCTTTGCCGTCGAATTCTACGGTCTTGCCCGCCGGAACTGCAAATGCCGAAACGGTAAGAACAAAGGTCACGATCATGACGATTGCGACTACGAGAAGCTTTTTCATTATAGTTTCACCTCCTTTCATCGATAGAATAATATAAACACTGCACGGGCATCAATTCGTGCTGCCGCCCGTCAAGACACAGGGATGATACTAGATAAACGCCTTCGGGCTCCGGTACTCATGGCACTGGACGCAGTCCTTCTTGGCCGAAGTCTCGGTCACCTTCCAGATATGCGGCTTGTGGCAATCCTTGCACTGCATGTCCATATTGAGATGGACATTGTGTTTGCCGATCTTGGGCACGCCCATATGACACCGCAGGCAGTCCTCGTTTTTGGGCTTCGCCTTGCCGGCCGTATGAGGCTTATGGCATTCATAACAGTAGAACTGCATGGGCGCCTTATCATCAAAAACGATCTTTTTGGCTTTTTTAATGGTAGCTGCGTCGGGTGCAAAGAACCGGACGTCCATGGTCGCATCTTCTTTCAACTCCGTGCGGATGCTCTCGTTATTACTGTGGCAATAGAGGCACTTTTTCCGTCCCGGCTTAAGGTCCTTGGTCCGGTCGGTATGGCAGTTAAGACAGGCAAGGCCGCCCATACCTTCACCATGCACCGCTTTGCCCGGATGACATTTCTGGCAGAACTTTTCAGTCGGCAGGAAATGGTGGAGTCCGGACTTATCGGCCTTCACCTCGCCGTGGCACTGGGTGCACTCGATCTGCTCCATATATACGTGCTTGGCATGGAAGAGCGATTTATTGATCGGGCTGCCCTTTCCACCTGCCGTATGGCACTGACTGCAGTATTTCTGACTTACGATGACATGATCCTTGTGTCGCTCGGGCACCGTATTCGGGCGCTTCAGCACAAAGCTGATCAGCAACTGGTTCTGTTCCATAATGGTCAGGTGATGACAGTCATGACAGGTAAGCTGCTTATGCTCGCTCTGTGCCCAGGTGTCGTAGGCCGGCTGCATCAAATGACAGCCCACGCAGAACTTCGGATTGTTCTGGGTAAAATCGTAAAACTTGAAGGCGATGAATCCGCCGCCGCCTACGATAACCAACAGTAAGCAGATGATCAATAACTTTGCTTTTAAGGAGATCGGTTCTTTCAGCCGATCCTTAACTATGTTAAAGCTGCCGACAATTTTGTCTTTCATCCATCCCACGTGATATCTCCCCCATCCATTTCACTAGATAAAACTCTACGCCTAAGCGAGCTTTTATAACATAGCTCGAAAATGATGTCAATACCTTTATCAGTAATGATTTTTTTATGCAATTGGCCTGTGAAAACGGTTTAATCCGGCAGGATATTGTGTGGCGCAATAAAATAAAACGGCGGGGCCTGCGCCCCGCCGTTGCAGTGAGGTCCGTTGTTACGACGTCTTTTCTGTTTCGGGGAACACCGGAAATATTTTGGCGATCACCCAGAAGAGAACGAACGGCAGGGTAAATATGGTTAACGCTCCGAACAGTCCTTCTTTAAAGGTCTCCCAGTCGTGCGGTATGATCGGCAGGTGATAGTGCATGTAGCCGGCAAAGGAAAGGGAAAATGCCTGGCCGCCGATCACGACATTCCAACGCATCATGAAAACACCGAAGAGCACGAGGATGACACCGAGCAGCGTCCGCCTGATCGTCAGTCCCGGGAGTGAAAAGAGAATGAGCGGAACAAGGTTGCCGATGCCATACTGCATGATGAAGATATCGTAGAAATCGCGGTCGTAGATCACGCTGGACAATACGTCCCAGGACTTGACCGCAGTGTATCCCCGAAAGATCAGGTCTAAAAGCTCAAGACTGATCGCCGCTACCAGAAAAAAGACCAGGTACTTGGCGGTCATCTGGATGACATTAATCTCGATACCGACGATCTCCTCCTTGGTGCGGAAAGCACCTACGGCGGCATTTCTGCGGGAGGTGAGGAACTTCTTGATCTCCATGGTGAGGATATACGTAAGCATGCACAGCGCAATGCCCGAGACGACCGCGGACATGATGAAGATAATCGGCATAAGCGGCGTCATCCAGAGCGCGTTCGCCTTGACGGACCCGAATATGAACCCGGCGTACCCATGGAGAAAGCAGGCCACCGGGATGCCGATGCCGGCAAGGATCTTGATGGCCTTCTCATCCTTGTGCAGAGACTCTTCACTGATGTCGTACACGCCCAGCGTCAAAGAACAGAAGATGAGATATTCAAACCACTCGACAAGGGTCTTGTCCTGCTGCTCCCGGAGTTTGAGCGCTTTTTCAACAAAGTGTTTTCGATAGAGAAACCAGAGCTCAGACGCGACGATTGCGCCGTACGTGAAGAACACCACGCCGAAAGCGGCGATGGCCGAGGTGAAGTGCGGGGTCATGAACACGTTAATGCCCCGAAACGGGAACTGCAGGTGAAGCATGATGGGCAGCGGCGCTACAAAAAGCAGGGCAAAGGAGAACACCAGCGCAAACCGCGCCATGTCCTTAAGCTGCTGAATGCCGAAAACATGATAGAGCGACGACAGGACGAACGCCCCTGCCACCAGACCCGTCATGAAAGGATACATCACGATCTGAACGCTCCAGTAGATGAACTCGTTCGGATAGGTAAACAGTTCTTTTACGGTCCATAATTCTCCATGGGATAGCATCGTTATTTTACCTCCCTGTCGAGGCCGATATAGAAGGCCTGCGGTTTCGTTCCGTACTCTTCCTTCAGCACCCCCACCCGCTCGGTCATGATATATTTCGTGACCGGGTCATTGGGGTCCCTGAGGTTGCCAATCTGGCGCGCTCCAAAGGGACAAGCCTGGACGCAGGCGGTCGTCAAACCCTTCGTGATGCGGTGATAGCAGAAGTTGCACTTCTCCGCCGTGTGGTGTACGGGGTGAAAAAACCGCACACCATAGGGACAGCCCATGATGCAGTAGCCGCAGCCGATGCACCAGCTCCGGTCCACGAGCACGACGCCGTCCGGCGTCTGATAGGTAGCGCCGACCGGGCAGACCTGCACGCAGGGAGGGTTCTCGCACTGGTTGCAGAGCTTGGGCACGAAGAACGCCTTCTCGATGTCTTCTTTCTTAATGTCCAGGCTCTTGCCCTGTCCGAGATCGAACGTTGAATGGGTAAAGCCGTCCCGCCCCCCACCCACCGCAGGCGTGTCAGCGTGGGATTTACCGTCCTTGGTGGTCACATACCGCTCCACCCAGGTCCTTGTCACGTTCGAGTCATAGGGGACCTCGTTCTCGAGCTTGCACGCCTTCACGCAGAATCCGCAGCCCGTGCATTTATAGGTGTCCACCAGGAACACCCACCGGACCTTCGACGGGTTCGCCGCTTCGCTTGCCATAAGCTTCTTGGGATCCACGAGCTCGAAGGCTGCCAGCGGCAACGAGAGGGCGGCAACCCCGGTTATCGTATTTTTCAGGAAATTTCTGCGCGTAATCATCGGAGTCCCTCCAGACCTGGCATGTGCGGATTATGGCACATGCTGCATTCCACATCAGGGTTGTGTTTGTCAGGGTCGATTCCCTTGATCTTTGACCGTCCGCTCGAAGGATAGGGGAGCGGGAAATGGCACCGGAGGCATTGCGCCCTGCTCTTATCTATGGCAAGCCTGGGAAGCGTCTCGGAGTAGTGATCGCCGTTGACGGTATTTGCCGGACCATGGCAATTCTCACATTGAATGTTCCTGTGCGGCGATTTTTTGATGCTCGTGTAGTTCTTTTCATGACAATCTTTGCAGTACTCGGCGCCCTGATATTTTACCTTGATCTTTTTCCAATCCTCTACGTTCCCTTTGCGGTACCAGCCGTACATATACCCCCGCTCATGGACGCCGAAATCTTTCGGCACCAGAAATAATCTGGCCAGCAATATGAGCGCAACAATGCCAATGAAAACGATCAGCGGCCTCAGAACATGACTCTTCATACGCACTCTCCTTCTATTCAGTTATGATGTCCCGAACTCACCTGGCGCGTTGCATACTGTTTACTGCTCGTGTGCGGACACATTCTTCATAAGCGTCAAGCCCTGCCAGAGTATGGCGAAGAAACAGAGCGAAAGACCTCCGACCAGTCCGAAAACATTGAGAAACCGCCATTTTATAACAATGAACAGAACAACAAAAATGGCAGCCAGCTTCAAGACGTTGATGATCCCCGCGGCAATAGTGGACAGTCCCGGCGTTGCGCCTTTTCTGAGATAGATCCGCTCAACCGCCACCGCAAGCCACCGGAAGTTGACCAACCCCAGGGCCGCTCCGAAAAGGATACTGGCAGGGACCAGCCACCACTGCCGGTCCGCGGCAACAAGAACGCTGAAGATGAAGACACCGGCAATGGCGGCGGCAGTAAGCAGTAACGTCTTCCTTACTACACCCAGCACAATATCGCCTACTGCCTGTTTCGGCGCGCTCGCAGCTTCCCCGGTCATGGTTTCCCCTTTGGACCTTCTTTGTTATCTTCGTCCATGACCTGCTGGCTTCGCCTGGCGTAGAGAAACAGGTTCCTGAATCCGGCGATAAGGCCGAAAAGCAGAAAGAGCGCGGTCAGCCACGGCGAAGTGTCGAAGACCTTGTCCAGCTTCAGCCCGATGAACAGGCCGATGACCGTGGCCGCCACCATGGTGATGCCCACGGTGCTCAGCACCCCGAGCATGCGAATCAGCTTCCGGTCTTTTTCGTCCACGGATAAACCCCGAAGTTGAGCAGGTAGTGAAGATGCGAGGTCCTGAGATTTTCCTTCCCAACGTCTCAACTTCCCGACTTCCTGCTCTTCTGCCGTTACAATCCCTTCAAACTCTTCCTTGCAGCCTCTACAGTTTTAGCAATATCGGCACGGGTGTGCGCAAGCGACATGAAGGCAGCCTCGAACTGCGACGGCGCAAGGTTGACCCCGTGCTTGACCATGGAACGGAAGTAGCGGCCGAACAGATCGGTGTTCGATGTTTTTGCGCTGGCGAAATCCCGAACGGCAGTGTTCGTAAAAAAAGCTGTGAACATGGAGCCCACACGGTTGAAGGTGGCAGGAACACCCGCCTCAGCAGTAACTTCCCGGAGACCAAGTTCAAGCTCTGCGGTCAGTTTTTCGAGTGTTTTGTACACACCGGGTTTGGCAAGGGCCTTCAAGGTCTCGATGCCGGCGGTCATTGCCAGGGGATTGCCGGACAGCGTGCCGGCCTGGTAGATTGGGCCGAGGGGCGCGATTTTCTGCATGATCCCGACCTTTCCACCATAGGCGCCAACGGGAAGCCCGCCGCCGATCACCTTGCCGAGACAGGTCAGATCAGGCTTGATGCCGTAGATCTTCTGTGCCCCGCCGGAGGACACGCGAAAACCGGTCATGACCTCGTCAAAGATCAAGAGGATGCCGTACTGATCGCAGACCTCCCGAAGTCCGGTGAGGAAACCCGGATTGGGCGGAACGCAGCCCATATTGCCGGCAACCGGTTCAACAATGATACAGGCGATCTGCTCACCTTGCCGTTTGGCCAGATCCTTCACTGCAGCGAGGTCGTTGTAGGCGACCGTCAGAGTCAGTTTTGCAAGGTCTGCGGGAACACCGGGGCTGTCGGGCAGACCGAAGGTCGCCACGCCGCTGCCGGCCTTCACCAGAAGGCTGTCGGCATGTCCGTGATAGCAGCCGTCGAACTTCAGGATCTTATCACGGTTGGTAAACCCACGGGCCACACGGATGGCGCTCATGGTCGCCTCCGTGCCCGAGCTGACCATGCGCATCATCTCCATCGACGGGAATGCTTTTTTCACCATCTTTGCGAGCGTGAGCTCCAGTTCCGTGGGCGCGCCAAAGCTCGTACCGTTCGCCACTGCCTTTTTGAGCGCCGCGGTAACTTTAGGATGAGCGTGCCCCAGGATCATAGGTCCCCAGGAAAGGACGTAATCTATATATTCCCTGTTGTCAGCATCGTAGATCTTTGATCCCTTCGCCTTCTTGATAAAAAGCGGTTCTCCGCCTACGGAGCTGAAGGCCCGCACCGGACTGTTCACACCGCCGGGAATGATCTTTTTCGCCTCTTCGAACAATTTTTTCGATCTCGCACCCGCCATGCATGCTCCTTATCGTATCTGAACGCTGAAAGTGTATCATGTTTATTTCGGTCAAAAAATATACGTTCTGTTTATAAGATAAACTGCCCTACAAGTCAATGAAAAACATCATGTTCCCGCTTAACCATAAGTGAATATCATTTAACAATCAAGATTAGCAGGTGC
>JANPMZ010000281.1:0-24474 GCA_031427195.1 Nitrospirota bacterium | reverse complement strand
CAGGTGCATAAATGTCTGCGTCGTAGGGGCGCAATGCTTGCGCCCTTGCTGCTGTTGCCATTTCCACCAGGGCGTATGCAATACGCCCCTACAAAAACGACTGTCGGAATGACAGGATTGTGCCCCATGCTGAATAGTTACAAAACATCGCAATCACTATTGACAACGCAGCGGGATATGCTATCTTTACAACACGAAGAAGATACCGTTTGTTCCCGACAATGCGATTGGAAGAAACTGCTGCATCACTTTTATTATAACAGGAGGAAAGGTTATGAAAGCGTTGAAACTCGTTGTACTCGTTGTGCTGGTTATTGTATTGGGGTCAGGTTTTGTTTTCGCTGCACATCATGAAGCTACGATCGATAAGGGAAAGGTATTGTTTAACGACCCCAAACTGGGATCATCGGAGAAATCGTGCAATACCTGTCATAAAGATGGCAAAGGCATGGAAAAAGCAGCCACAAAAAAAGACCTCGAAGTCATGATCAATTCCTGCATCACTGGAGCTCTGAAGGGAAAAACACTTGAGGTGAAATCAACGGATATGCAGTCACTCGTACTGTATATAAAAAGTTTCGCTGCTGATAAAAAGCCTTCCGCGGTAAAAAAAGCTCCCATCGGTTGCTGAACGGTATCCGATAAAAAAACCGCTCCCGGCTGAAGGCCTGAGGAGCGGTTTTTTAATTCCACCCGGTACTGTCAAGACCTGCCAGGAACGAGACGCTCCGATTATTCCCCTCAAAAAAAGGGATAGCTCATCCCTTGTAGCTTGCCATATCTTCAAAATTAGATTTATTAAGAACTTCAACAACCTTGGATTGCGCAGTTGCCCACACAGCAGAAACCGGACAATGTCGGGAAAAGTTGCACAGCTTTTTATCAGGAAGGCAGATATTCAGAGCAAGCTTTCCCTCGATTGCCTCCAGTACATTCAGGACGGAGATGTCTCTGGCCTGTTTCGCAAGGGAGAAACCACCCTTCACGCCGCGATAGGAACGAACGACCTTTGCTTTTACCAGTTTCTGAAGTATCTTGGCAAGAAAACTGCGGGGAATTTTGTACTCTTCGGAGATCTCGTTGACAAAGCTGATCTTTTTGAACGGTTGGCGTGCCAGATACAGGACACTTCGTATCCCGTAATCACCTTCTCGAGTAATCTGCATTGCTTACTATATCAAAGATTACAGCCTTGTCAAGAGTAAAACCATTTCCAATGAAGAGGTGTCTATCTCGTTTGTTATAAAACAGTACTGTGCTATACTGCAAGAGTGATTATTTATACGCTGACGAGGTTCACTATGCGCATCAATACCATCGTAGTAAGCTGGGTCGTCCTGTTGCTCTTTTCCTGCACGCCGACACCGGTTGGAACGCTGAAAGGAACGGTCTCCCCCGCTGAACCTGGAGCGCAGATTACTATCATTCAGAACGGCAAGCCTGTTGCTTCATTAAATGCAGCGGTCTTTGACGGCACTTTTTCCGCGAATTTGAAGGCAGGCGTCTACACCGTAATGATCACGTCACCGGCATCGACCCTTCCGGTGACCATTACGGACGTTATAATCAAAGCGGGCGAGACAACGCTGGTTCCATCGGTGAACAGGGCATTTCAAACCGGCAAAGCTATTGTCACCGGCAGGATCACACCGGTTCGGCCGGGAACGAAAGTTAAACTCATTCACGAAGGCAAGGAACGAGCTGCTGCTCACCTTGGTGCGGACGGGACATACGAATTTAGCGAACTGCCTGCGGGTAATTACGCGATCCAGACAGAGGCGCCGGGCTACGCAGGGGACACCTCGCCGCTTACAATTTCCGCTGACCAAAAAACTGAGCAGAATGTCCTGCTGCTGCCGATAACAACGTCCGCCGGAGTAGACTGGGCTTCCGGCAAGATCCGCGCTACAGGTCATGGCCTGCCGCCAGCCCAAGCAGCAAATATCACTGTTCGGCGTGAAATGACAAAACGGGCCGCGCTCTCGGACGCACAGCGAAATTTGCTCAAGATCGTTATGAACATCCGCATCAGCTCCACGCTGGACATAAAGACCTATATGCGGGATACAACCCATGCTGAGCGAATACAGGGTTTTATCCGGGGGTATACCGTCGTGAGCGAAACTGACCGTGACGATGGTTCAATTGAAATTATCCTGGAACTGCCGTTAACCGGACCCGCAGGTTTATCCCGCACCATTACGGAGTAAGAAACAGTGCGTCATGGCTGATATACGTCAACCCATTCCGGTCAAATTGTTTGTCGGTATGATTTCCCGTGAACCGTCCCTCTTCGATGAATGTGCTGAACTCCTTTGTTCGGAATTCGGCCCTCTGGATCTGCGTGGACCGATCGTCGCATGGGACCAGACTGAATATTATCGACAAGAGATGGGCACGGGCCTCCAGCGCACCTTCGTGTTCTTTGAACGCCTGCTGGACCCTGAACAGCTTGCCCCGGTAAAGAACATGACGAACCTGATCGAGAAGCGCCTCTCCCCTGCAACGAGCGGCAATCGCCGAATCAATATCGACCCGGGGTATATCACCGAAGCCAAGGTGGTCCTCGCATCAACCAAGGATTTTTCGCACCGGGTATATATCGGACAGCATATCTATGCAGAAGTTACGCTCCAGTTTCGAGAACAAGGCAGGACGTTCATAGCCCTCGGGCATACCTATCCTGATTTTCGCCGGAAGGACATGATCGAGCTCTTTAATGGAGCTCGTGGATTATTGCGGGTTGCGCTGAAGAAAGCCAGATCGCGCTGAATACACCATTGCTCCGGCTGTTCAGGATGCTTTTGTTGAAGCGGCATGGGAGGATTGCGGATTTGCAGTAATGTCGCACAGGTACAGCTTTGCAGACGTAAGTACTGCCGGCGGGATGAATTCGTGCACGAGCATGTTGATTTTATCGTAGGGCTGAATCTCTTTTTTTACAAAACCGAAGGTCAGGCGTTCCCAGGACAGAAACTCCTTTACTGCTTCACGAATCTGTGCATGGACCATCATTTCAATGATCTCGAAGCTTACCCGCCCCGAATGCAGGAATAAGCTGCCGAGCGGCGTATAGGTCTGGGTCTTCTGCAACTTCAGCATGTCGATCAGTTCCGCCTCGGTAACGAGGCCGTCTTCCACCAGTAAGTCGCCAATAGCACGCGAATAGGGGGACAAAGCGTGAAGGATGCGCCCTTGATAAAAAAGCATGCAGCCGATATTATTCCCCGACTCCAGTTCAAGCTCGCCAGTCAGGCCCTGCATGGCGATCAGCAGGAGAATGTCGGGTACATTAAAACCTGAAATGCTGTTGTTCATTCGACCATTAAAGCATAAAAGCATCCCTCTGTCAATTCTTGAATATCGTACTCGTTTAAGAAAGCCTGACCGGCAACGCGTAGAAAACTCTCATTTCAGGGTATCGCGACCCCTGGAGTAAGCTTCGACTGCGACCCGCAGCTCTTCAGATCTTTTTCACAAAAATCTCTTTGGTGATGTCCTTATCCACGGCAATCATGGTTTCCCCCAGTTGCAACACATAGGATGGTTTTTTCTGATGGAGTTTTACAATGCTTCCGGGAACTACTCCCATTGCGGATAGTCGGTCGAGACGGGAATGGGAGCCCGGGGTTATAAAAACGATCTTTCCCTGCTCCCCGGGCATAAGGTCGGCAAGCGGCGCTACGAGCGGCTTCATTTCCTGTCGGAACATGGCACAGCATTGACCCCGCGGTATCGGCTTGCCGTCCGGCGAATTCGGCGGATGGCCAAGCAACGTGCAGACGCTGTCGGTTACTTCGGGTGAAAGGATATGCTCGAACTTGCAGGCCTCCGCTTCCGCATCATCCAGGGCAAAAAGATCATGGAACAAGCGAAGCGATAAGCGATGCCTCCTGACGAGCTCCCGCGCTCTTTTCTCTCCCTTCGGGAGAAGTCCAATGGATTGACCGGTGAGCTCTATCCATCCATGCCTGGCCAGATCCACGAGGATGGATTCGCATTCTTCTATCGTACAACTCTGAATGATCTGCTCTAGCGTAAGCGTTCCTTCCTCTCGTAAGGTCCATATGATCTCAAATAGTTCGTCTTCTTTTTCGATCTCCGGCAATACACAAAGTGAGGGATGGCCGGCTTTGCCCTCAAGCGTGTCAATTCTTTTAAGTTCTGACAAAACTAAACCCTCCTCATCAGCTCGTCCCGCATATATGAATCACTTTTCGTACCTATTCAGCATGGTGCAAAATCCTGTCAGTCCGCCCGTCGTTTTTGTAGGGGCGTATTGCATACGCCCTGGTGGCAATGGCAACAGCTGCAAGGGCGCAAGCATTGCGCCCCTACGACGCAGCTGTTTATGCACCTGATCTGATTGCAGAGTAGTTGCTGTATTTTTTCAGCTCTTTGCGTTCTTTCGCGGCTAACCTGAATAGTTACAACTTTTTTTACAATTGTATGTCGAAGGTCCTGAGCACCCAGTTCAGCGCCCCCCCAACTCCAAAAGCAAAGGGAATGATGAACGCCGCCATAGCGAGCGCAGTTTTCATACCGCGTTCTTTGACCATCATGAAGAAGTTGGCGATGCACGGTATAAACAGCGTCATTACCGTGAGACTCACCACGATCTGGACGGGGTCGAGCAAACCTTCCTTGGCAAGCATAAAAAGCCCGGCAGCTCCATAATCACGACGCAGAAATCCTATGATAAAGGCCTCGGCGGCCCGGCTCGGCAAACCAAGGAAATTGACCACAATCGGGTCGGTCATCTTCTGGATATAATCGAGAGCACCAACTTGGTGACCGATAAACAGAAGGAACGTGCCGAGCATAAACAGCGGCACTGCTTCCTTCAGGTACCACTGCACGCGCGCAAGGGTCTTTACCAGGATGTTGGTCATTTGCGGAACTCGTATCGGCGGCAGTTCGAGGACAAAATCCGATGGTTCTCCCGGAATGATCTTTGCCGCAAGATAGCCGACGAGCAGAATAACGGTTAACAGTGTGCCAAGCCAGATGAATGTTGCCAGACCCGAGAGACCGGCTACCAGTCCAAGGATCACGCCCAGTTGTGCCGAACAGGGAACGCCAAGCGCCAGAAGGAGCGTCACGAGAATTCGTTCCTTTTTGGTCTCCAGAATACGGGTAG
The DNA here is from genome assembly GCA_031427195.1 of Nitrospirota bacterium. Lineage (GTDB taxonomy): Bacteria > Nitrospirota > UBA9217 > UBA9217 > UBA9217 > GWC2-56-14. Next base: position 19,334 of record JANPMZ010000281.1, on the reverse strand, counting down.
TGAGTGTTGCCATGGTATCGCATCCCAGGCCGAGGATCATCGGCAGTACCGCTTTGCCGTTCAGTCCCATGATCTTGAACACCCTGTTCACCATAACAGCGAGCCGGGGAAGATAGCCCGAGTCCTCCAGCAGGCCGAAGGCGATGAAAAAAAATCCCACGATCGGCAGAACGATGGCGATGGCATACGTAAGAGCCATGGTAAACAATCCATAGTCGCCAACGATCATTTCCCGCAGAAACGGGACCGGCAGAATATAATTAACTATCTTGATGGCCCAGGGATTCAAATAGACGCCAAAAACGGTCTTTTCCAGAAAATTGACGGCTGTGCCGGCGCCCAGAACGCCAACAAATTGATACACAATATAGAGGACCCCCAGAAGGATCGGCAATCCATAGACCGGATGCATGGACCAGCTGCCGATGGTGAAAGCGACAGTAGAGCCCTTGCCGGCGTCATAACGGGTCATGACCTGCGCCAGAATCTCGTCGGCCTTTTTCATTCGGCGCTGGTTGATCAGATAGCCGAGGGAGTTATTGAATTTTGATTGTACGGCCTGCCTGATCCTTTCCAGCTCTGCGATAACCTGGTCCTGCATGTTCGCATGGAGCCAGCCCTTAAGACTCTCGTCGCCTGACAGGATCATAAGCGCAAGCGCCCGTCGCGCTATGTACGCATCGGGCAGGAGAGATGAAAGCTCCTTCACTCCCCCTTCTATGGCATCGTCATACCGCACCCCGATGATCGATGGCCGTGGATGCTGAATGCCTTTTAACAGTTTATCAATGCCGCTGCGCCGTATGGCAACGGTTTTGACCACTTCGATGCCGAGGAGCTGCGAGAGCCTGTTCTGGTCAATAACGATGCCGCGGCTTCTGGCTTCGTCATCCATGTTCAGGTCCAGAATAAAGGGAACCGACATCTCGGCGAGTTGAAGTGTTATCAGAAGACCTCGCCGGAGATTTTTAGTGTCTGCAACCTGAACCACGACATCCGCTTTATCCGTGAGCAGTATATCCCGGGTGACCTTTTCATCTTCCGACATGGGCACCAGGCTGTTCACACCCGGCGTGTCGATCACGAGGGTCCGTGTTTTATTCAATTCGGCGTTTCCATAGGTCACTTCAACCGTAGTTCCCGGGTAATTGGAAACGGTGACATAGGTCCCCGTGAGAAGGCCAAAAAGCGCGCTTTTCCCCACATTCGGATTGCCGATAAGAAGAACCTTCCGCAGGTTGGAGTTGTGGTAGCGCCCGGTGTTTGTAGAACCATGGTCATGCATGCGTCCGACATCCTCGCTTTCAATAAACTTACTTTTTTATCACCCAAATCGAGTTAGTTCTTTTTCCCCTGGCATTCAGCACAGAGGCCGTAGAGCTCCAGTTTATGAGTTTGGACCTTAAATCGGTTCTTTTTGGCAACATCCTGCTGGAGCTGTTCAATTCGCTCATTTTCGAACTCGATGATCGTCCCGCAGCGTGTGCAAATGAGATGGTCATGGTGCGCATCAGTTTTTGCATGTTCGTAACGGGTAAAACCATCTTCGAACCGCTGCTCCTGTGCCAGTCCCGCTTCAGCAAGAAGTTTCAGGGTCCGGTACACCGTGGCATACCCAATGCCGGGATGGAGCTTCTTTACACTGAGAAAAAGTTCTTCAGCGCTCAGGTGCTGCCCGGCAGCGATGAAAACGTTCAGAATTTTATCCCGTTGGGTGGTAGATTTGAGCCCTTTTACAGCGAGATACTCGGTCAGATATTCAGTCGGTTTTTTCCGCATAATTTGATATTGATAACCATTTTCAATTTGTGTAGTTATACCATGCCTCCCTGCGCGAGTCAAGCACCAATTTCATACTGCTGGAATAATGAATGGCCGCCCGATCGCTCCGGACGGCCATTATGCGCCTGGGCTAGCTCAATCCCATTCCCATTCTTAAAATACCACGTCCTTGTCCCGTTCCTGGTTCCATCTAACCCAGTCGTCGGCATCTGCCTTTGGGTCGAAATCCTGTGGCTGCGAGGCAACACCCTGGGGAGAGATCGAAACCTGCTGAAACGACTTCACAGTAACATGCCATTCTTCCACAGAAACCTCATGGACCGGAGGGGCGACCTCGTGGGGACCGGCAACAGGGACCGGTGCGGTGATCTTATCCGTTGGCTTTGATTTATCGATGGGCGGGTTCGCAACATACACGGATCCGTCGTAGACCTTGACCAGGGCGCTCCGGTCGTCATTGACGTTCACGCGGTACACGGTTCCCCGCACGCCAGCCACCGCATTCGCTGTTCTGACCTCAACAGACGAATCGGGCGTAACCAGTTTTTTGACCTTAGCCCAGAGTTTTCCTAACCCGAGGTTCACGTTGACGTTCTTTCCTTCGGTTTTCCTGTCAAAGGCTATTTTCGCCAGATTTAATCGAGATTTTTCAGCAAGTCTCATAACGGTGCCGTCAGGAAACAAAAGCTCCACCCTGGATTTTTCACCCACGAGGACTTCCTGATTTTGTTTGAGCTTGCTGCCTTTTTTAAGTGAAACCGGCTGTTTCTTTCCCGTCGTGAATACCTGCGCAGTCCCCTCGACCATGGTTATGAGTACCTCACCGGCAGATGCAGGCATTTCAGCGGCAGTTGCCGCAGAAGAGAACACAGAAGAGAACAGTATGACCGAGAACATGAACGTCGCAGCATCAATGATCTTTTTCAACATGGACGTATCCTTTCAGTCGCAAGGTTGACCATACTACTTCGTACCAAGCTTTACGATGTCACCGGCCCGGAAGCCGGTTCCGGAGGTCGGCGCTGCTATGGAGAGATCCGCGGAATCACCGATATCGTTCTGCTGAACAAGGGCCTGACCTATCCTGCTCTCGGTTGTTCCCAGCTTCATTTTGGTGACCGGATCGATGATCTCCTTGCCTGGCCTGAACACATCAAGTTTATCTCCCACGTTCAATCCGCTTTTCTGGCCCGCATTGATGTAGAGGTTATCGCCATCAACCTGGGCGATCCTTCCGGTCCATTTTCTAGATCCCAGCTTCTGCATCATATTGACCATGGCCTTGTTCAGGGCATCTCTGAGCGCACCGTCCCGGAGGTCGGAGTCATAGCCGGCCTTGCTTCCGGCGCCGAGCACGGTCATGACCTTTTTTCGATATTCGCCTGCCCCGGAATCAGCCATGAGCTGGACGCCCGTCGTCGTATCGACAATACGGTAATCAACGGTCACCCGTGCGATCTGCGTCTTGCTTCTGCCGACGATAAAATCAGTTCCTTCTTCTGCTTCGGAATAGGCCGTGACAGCGCCCGTTACGATCGCATTCAATCCAAGCACTTTTCCCATCTCAGCGGCCGTCTCCGGATTAATAGTACCCGTGGCCCCCATATGCTGCTGCGCCAGAATGGACGTAAGGTCCTGCTGGGGAATCACGATGAACCGGTCGGTTCTCTGCAGGATAGTGCCCAGGATGTCCGCGGCAGCTTCACCGATGCCGAGAACTCGCGAAGGGGTTTTGTTCTGGAAATTTACGACACCAACTCTGAGTTTCGGGCCCTTATAATCGGACACCGTACTCGACTGGGGAAGTTCCTGGGATGTCTTCGTACGGGTGGTATCGTCCTTCACCGCCCCCGATACTGACGCACAACCGCTCTGGGTACTCAGCGTCAGTACGAGCGATATGACCAGCAAAAAAGTGTTGAGGACCTGCTTCATTGTTTTCATGGCATTTCTCCTTTATTGTCTGCATAAACCGTGGATGTCGATTACTGCGGATTCATCATAATGTCCATGATGCTCTGTGTTTCAGTATAATCAGCCGGGACCTCGAACAAGGTTGCAGGCGGCGGCGCGAGCACGATGTTCTTGAACTCCGTCGTTGTGCGCATAGCATTATTTTCGAGCTCGCTCCGAATGGTCATATTGTCAAGATCCCGGGCGTTCCAGATATGGCCTTCCTGGATTATGCCATCGCCTGAGGTGATGGTAACCCTATATTTGTCTGACGGGTGTTTATCAATGATCTCGCTTCCGACCTTGACCTTCTCGACCTTGGGGACAGCTCCCTGCTTCCCGGAGGCCTGTACTGTACGCTTGATGAACTTTTTTGCGTTCGGATACAAGGTGTAGCTGAGCTTTTGGTCCCCACGCTGCAATATGATCATCTTGCTCATGGCGGAAGGTACGGCAGCTCCCGGTGTCATGGCGCTCATGTCCATGTCCATCCGCATCTTGTCACCTGCTTTTGCCAGCGGAATCTCCATGCGGTGAGATTCATTCCTGCCTTTGTCGTGCGTGATGGAGATCATCACCGCGGAGAAATCCTTCTTTCCGTAGTCCAGATATCCGAAGGATGGCGGCTCCATCGCGGAGTCTCCGGGCGTTCGAACTTTTTGGGCAGGCGGTGCTGTTGGTGGAGAATGGATGGCCATGGCTTCCGGTCCGGGTCCCCAAGGCAGGTTTTTCGTGACCCTTCGCGCCAGTTCCGTCGCTTCATGATCAAGGTGAATGCCCATTGTCTTGGTCAGGAGCTTTGCCCCCAGATTGAACGCCAGAGAATGCCCCACATTCTGGTCGCTGGTCACCACCCTGTCGAGGATGACCCAGGGGACCTCCTTGTCGCGAGCGTCAGCGGCACGCCCAAGCAAGGTAGCCGCTCCGCCGGTCCGTCCGGACATCACAACTTCACTTTTGACACCGAGGCCGCCTTGCCAGGCGGGTTGACCGGTCATGGTATTGACCAGCTTAAATGTTGCCCGCACTTTCCTGACGTTGTAGTACCCGGTCGTCATCTCATCAAAGTCCATCAGGGTTCCATAGAGAACACCCTGTACACCCAGTTCCTCACCCAGTTTTTGCGCAGTAGTCATGTCCAACTGGCCGCCGAGTGTGATTCCCATACGGTCTCGCAGCACCTGATCGCTCTCTTTGGTATCCATAACAAGATAAGCGTGTTCGTAGAGCATATCGGACATTTTTTTCCTCATAAGCTCCGGCCCGTCGACATCAGTGGTGTCATTCTTCAGGGGAAGCAGGGCAACCTTCCGGACCGGATTGTTGGTATCAAAGTAGCGTGGCGCATGACGCGGCGCTACACAACCAATGGAACTTATAACAAGACACAACAGAAAAAAAACTGCCAGACCTCTTGACATTACCATGCCCCTCTTCTCAGTAAACAAGCTTTGATGCAGTATTGATATCAATATACAATGATGACCCTGCAATATTTCAGAAAATCACCTTTATTGCCCAGTTCACGGAACGCCTGGGCATCAGCCTGATTGATAACGACATCGGTCCTGGCGTTTCCCGAAGCCATGACCGCCTTAATGACCGCGGGATTATCCGTGACCCTGAAATTATTGGCCGCCGCCTGAACGTCCCTGGCATAGCCTGCAACACCCTGCTCCACGGCATTCGTCCGTGGCACCACCTGACCAACATAGAGCTCCTGCCCCTGCTGATCAATGATGCGGGGCAAAAGTGCCGGACGCAGACCCAAGCCCCTGCCGTCGATCACCATCCCGGTTGCAACACCGCCCTTAAAAGCTACCGTGGCCGATGAGGGGACCTCGGGAGCAGGCTGCGCAGGTCCCGTCTTTTTTTCAGTCTGAGGAGCCGGTCTCTCCGGTTCAGGTTTCGGCGCCGGAACAGAGGGCGCCGGAGCCGGCGTTAGAATCGGCCGCTGAGGCTCGGGTTTGATTGGTTCGGCCTTTTTTTCCGGAGCTGCGGGCGGCAGAGACGGCACGGAGATTCGAGGGGAAGGCTTAACCGGTGTGAACAGACCATTGGCCTTGCCGAATGTTTCCGGCACGATCGCATTCAGGAATTCACCTTTCAACGATAGGGCAACAAGAACTTCAACCGAACCATCCGACAGATACTGTGTTTTTACGGTCCTGGCCCCTCTTACAATTCCATCCACCCTTGTCCTGATCACATCGCTTCTGGTCATGAAATTCTCGACAACGCTCTCGGAGTCAACGCGCACCCCTTTGACCGTCTCAAGGAGGTTCCTGAGGGCAACAACAAAAGCGGCACGTTCCGCCATGGCGCGTGCCTGTGCGGCATTCACCGGATGAGGAGGAGGTGCTCCGATGCCTGTTGCATATACCTCGCTGGTCGTCCAGTTGATCGCCCCGGAAGTGGTCCTGTCTACAGCATCCGCAGGGCCGAAGGTTTGCGCAGCGGATATCGTAGCTGTTGCCATGATCAGAAAGAGGCTATATGCCAGAAACCGTTTATACATGATCACTCACCTCGCATCATGGGATAGCATCGATATACCGGCCGTTACGGCGCCACAAAATCCATGACCGTTTCTTTTCCAACAACAGCCTGGCCGACACGGGAGACTCGTTTTTCTCCCTGCGTGTACGAAACAGCGTATTGCCCCGGAGCAAGCCCCTCGATCCGGTACGTACCGTCTTGCTCGACGGGTACGCCGTAGCTCATGGCGCCATCACGGTAGAAAACATCCCCGTCAGAAGCAGGACGGCCGCTCGCGTCAACGACCTTGCCCCTGATGACGCCGCCCGGCTGAAGGGTCATGTTGAGCCGGTAGACCTGCGCCGATTCAACCACCAGCTCTTGCGAGGTTTTGGCAAACCCCGCGCCCCTGAGTTCGATGCGGTATTTTCCGGCAGCAGGCACAACAGCAGAGTAGCGGCCGTCCGTAAAAGGATAGGGCGTCCCCCTGCCCTCCTTCCAGAGAACAACCGTGCCACGATTGACCGGCGCTCCTGCCTGGTCGACCACCCTGCCCGTAATGAGCGCGGAATGCTGAATAGTATTAAACCGTCGTCCCAGACGTTTCTCTTTTGGCAGCAACAGTTCGTCAACAAGAACGGTTTTGTCTTCTTCGTTGAAGATCGTATAAAAGGTGGCCTTGTCGACATCAAGATACCCGCCATCATATTTTCCGGGCATGTCCATGCCATCAAGCCGGAGAATGATATGGAAGGGATCAACAAAATTATGGGAATGCTCGGCATCGGAGAACACCCAGCCGGTATCAGGATAATAGAGCTCCAGGTAGGCATGAAATCCGCCGTCATTCACCTTGACGCCCCAGTAGTCCTTGGAGAAGCCCCACTCATATCCGGGAGGGAGGTAACCATGCGCAACCCGGGCAGGGATACCAGCGGCCCGAAGCATAGCGACAGCCAGGTTTGAATAACCAACACAATAGGCTTTCCGGTGCTTCAGGGCTGAGAGCGCGTCAGAAGGCACGGTAATGCTGGTATCAAAGGTCAGGTTATCCGCCAGCCAGGAGAGAATGCTGTTCGACGCCTCTGCCGCGGTGCGGCTGCTTGCGGTAATCTCCGCCACCAATCGCGTAAGAGACGGATCGTTCGACTGACGGTCCTTGTCTGGCATAAGATACCGAGACAGCAACTGCGGAACGGCGTTGACCGGGACAGGGAAAGGGATTTTCGACGTCAGCGGGTGCATCTTGCTCGTGACCTGAACGCGCTTGCTGAACTCATCCTGACTGACCACCTTCTGGACAAAGGACTCATTCGAGTAATCCGGAATAAAAGCAACGCCGCGCGGATTCACGATGTCATACACTACGGTATGCTCGCCTTCGAGCACTTTAAGCCCCGCCTCTGTCCTGCCGGCCCAGAGGAGGAGCATCAGCACAAGAGCTATGCAAATTCTATTCTTGTCCATTTCCTCGACCTGTCGCGCAGTTCCATGCCTGGTTATAAATGCTACGGATAGGATGAAGAAGCACGGGACCGCCTGCGATAAGAAAAGCCCGCCCCAGACTATAATCCTGGGCGGGCTTTCTGATTGATTAGAATTTCAACTGATTTTTAAACTCACGTATCGTAAGCAGTGCATCCGCACCCGAAACAGGAGCAACGGGGTTGAATTCACCGGTCGCCTTGTCCGCTTCAAGGAAACCTCTTGAGGTAGCGGTCATGACGGCGTTAAACGCATAGTGGTCGTTCCTCACATCCGGGAACAAGGAAGTTGCTCCAATATATTTAGTCGCAAGCTTCTCATCGCCTGAAACCTTGATCAGGATGTCCTCAAGCATCAGCGCGAATTCCGCCTTGGTGATGAGTTTGTCCGGCTCGAACGTATGGTTGGGACCGGGTTCAAGACCCCGCACCCGCAGCTTGATCATGGTATCGATGCTCGGCTTGAGCCAGTGATCGGCAATGTCCGTGGCTGCTTCCATCTTTACGGTCTTTTCGGTCGTCATGACGGTAGCCGTGGCTTCCGTGGGGGCCTTGAAGGTTGTATCGTAGGTCTTAACGCCGCGCTTGGTGAAGAGTTTTTCCAGGTTCATTTCCTGATCGAATAAGGCGGCAACATCCGCACGGTCGATCTTGTCGATGAGCGCGATCTTTTTGCCGATTACGCTCCCGGGCGCCGCACGCTGGATCTTCTGGATCAAGGCCCACTCGGCGTTGGCCTCGGAAGTGAACTCCTTGTTCAGGTCAAGCACCGTACGGAACAATCCCGCAGCCTTGTCGAAATCGAACTCCATCTTATAGGCTATGCCCATGTAGTAATGAAGCCTGGCGCTGCCCGGCACCATATCATTCGCCGCTTTAAATTCTTTTTCCGCCTTGCTGATCCAGTCTTCGCCTCGCTGCATGCTCAAAAGGCGTATCATGCCGATCTTGGCTTCAATGCCCTTCTCTTCAAGATCCTTGGCTTCTTCCATGTTATCAAAAGCGGCCTTAAAATCGCCTTTTTTGCCGAAGGCCAGCCCTTTGCCGATATAGCCGAGAGGCGCTTTGGGGGCCAGGGCAATGGCCCGGTCAAACGACCTCATGGCCTCGTCTATCTGGTCGTTGTCAAGATACTTCAACCCGTTCGTGTAGTGATATTCAGGAGAATCCATGATTGACGTGGACGGAGCTATTTTCGTGCCGCATCCGGTCGCAACCACGGCGAGCGCCGCGAGAAGAATCATCATCCGCTTGATCTGGGTAAGCATTATCAACCTCCGTAATTTTTTTTTACCGCGCTAGTCAACCAGTATAATGACCCGGCACTTCTGCAGCATGGTCAGGTTCTGCGACGCACTCTGCAGCATCAGGGCATCGGCATTCGAGATAACCGTATCGACACGGGCATCACCGGATACCTTCAGTGCTTTTACCATCAGCGGTTTGTCAGTCACGCGCGGATTTGACTGGGCCGCGTCCCGGTCCTTCATATAACCAACCATACCTTCGCGCACCGCATAATCGCGATTGATCCAGGCTGAGCCGTATACTTCCTTGCCGTCCTCGTTCAAAACCTTCGGCGCCATGGCAGGCTTCACATTAAGACCGCGGGCATCGATGATCAGACCTGTATAGAGCTGACCTGCCGCTGCCGGCGCACCAGCGGGCGGCGTCATCAGCACGGGCGGCGTGGCCGACGATTGAGGCAGCAGTGCATCGGCAAGAGCGCCGGTCAGCTTCATGCCGACCGTTATCTCAACGGACCCGTCCGACATATACTTCTTATCCATGACCATGGATCCCTGAATGATACCGCTGACCTCGGTTTTTATCACATCGCTCGTGGTCATAAAGTTTTCCACCAGCGTTGTTGAGTCCACCCGAACACCTTTGACCGCTTCAAGAAGGTTCCGGTAGGCCACGACCTGAGCAGCGCGCTCTGCCATGGCGCGGGCCTGCGCAGGGTTTGCCGGATTAGCCGGTGGAGCACCGATGCCGACCGCGGTGACAACCTGCGTCGTGAAATCGATCTTTCCTGTGGTTCCAACAGAAATTTCCACATCTTTGATCGTGCCGACGAGCTGGGCGCTTGCTACGCCTGCCGCACCAACCAAAAGCATTACTCCGATGACCAAAATAGTTGCCGATTTTTTCACATCCATTGTCTGCCTCCTTTATAAATACCAGTTATTGTGGAATCGCTCAAATAAGCGTAAAAACTATTGGTGACCGGAAGCGGGGCTGCCTGGCTGCGTCACTCCCCTTCATTGCACAGAGTAAAGTATATCCGCATTGAACGAAAAAGCCAAGGTAATATTCACCTTGTTTCTCAGGCAGCCGGGAATTCAACGACGCGGTAGAACTATACCCAACCGCGCGGTAATTGTCAAGAAAGCACCGAGGTTTTCGCACACGAGGCGAAACCAAAGCAAAGACCATGAACAGGGTGCGAGCCGTTGAACGGTCAGAGTGCGCGGGCGAGCGTCAAAGCAGTTACCGTGGCGGCGCCGGCAATTTTAAGGACGTCCGCGCACTCGTTCAACGTAGCCCCGGTGGTGAACACATCATCAACAAGAAGCACGGACAAGCCGGAGACATCCAGCGGACGCAGGAGCGCGAATGCACCGGCAACATTCTTAATGCGGTCTTCGCCGGAAAGCTCCACCTGCGGTCTCGTCGGCCGTATTCTCCAGAGGTTGTCATAGCAGAGCGATATCTGGCCGGCCATACTGAGCGGATAGGCAAGAAGGAGTGCCTGGTTAAATCCGCGCTGCCTGAGTCTCGTTCTATGGAGCGGCACCGGCATGATGATATCGATGGAGGTCAACACGCGAAGATTCCCGGACATCCAGGCGCCGAGCGGTTTGCCAAGGGCCCGACAGGGCCGATATTTGAACTGGTGGATCGCTTCCCGAAGAGAACCTTCGAAATAGCCAACAGACAACGCCTGGTCAAAGCGCGGTGGCTGCAGCCTGCAGGCCTGGCACTCGTAGGTCGGGCTGTGGCTCAAAGCTTCGGAGGAGTCAAAGGGCCTGCCACAAGAGGGACAGAACGGGCCGGGGAGCACTGAAAAGTCACTCCAGCAGACGGAGCAGAAGAACGGGACCGTTGAATCCTCGATCGAAGAGCTGCAATAGGCGCATGATGAAGGCAATACAAGGTCGAGAAAGCGACGGAGCAGATGCATGATCCGCATTCCTTTCAAACATCAAGGACCAGATTACAGCCCGTCATTTCTTCCGGCTTTTCTATTTTTTTAAGAGCGAGCACCGTGGGCGCCACATCGGCCAGCAGGCCCCCCTCTTTCAAACGTACCTTCTCGCCGACCAGAATAAAAGGCACCCTATTGGTTGAGTGTGCGGTAAAGGGCTGGCCGTTCTCGGGATCCTTCATTTGTTCGATGTTCCCGTGATCGGCAGTGATGGCCACCACTGCTCCCGTCTCTTGTGCGGCCCGTAACACGCGACCCAGACACTCATCCAGCACTTCGACGGCCTTTACGGCAGCATCCATCACACCCGTATGGCCGACCATGTCGGGATTGGCAAAATTTGCCAGGATAAAACCATATTGGCGTGACAAAATGTTTTTAACGAGTGCATCCGTTACCTCTCTCGCGCTCATTTCCGGTTTTTTATCGTAGGTGGCCACATCACGGGGTGACGGTATCAGAATACGGTCCTCAAGGGGAAAGGGGGCCTCCTCCCCGCCGTTAAAGAAGAACGTCACATGGGCGTACTTTTCGGTCTCGGCGATGCGCAATTGCCGCACCCCTCGCGCACTCAGGACCTCGCCCAGGATGTGGGTCAAACGCATGGGCGCGAACGCCACCGGGAGCTCGAACGACTTGTCATAGGTAGTGAGGCAGACAAAATTTGCGAGCTTGGGCGTTATAGCGCGGCTGAAACCCTGAAACTCCCCTGCCATGAGCGCTTGGGTGAGCTCACGGGCGCGGTCAGAACGGAAATTGCAAAAAATGACCGAATCGCCGTCTCGGAAGGACCCGACCGGCTTATCCGAGTTTTTGCCCATAATCACGGTCGGGAGCAGGAATTCGTCAGTTTTGCCCTGTTCATAGCTCTGCTGCACGGCTTCGGCTGCTGAAAAATTGCGTATCCCCTCTGCCAGGACCATTGCCTCATATGTTTTTTTTACACGGTCCCAGCGTTTATCACGGTCCATCGCGTAGTATCGTCCTGAGACCGTAGCGATCGCCCCGATGCCGATTTCGCTCAAGTGCTCCTCAAGCGCGCTGATGTAGCCCAGAGCGCTCGAAGGAGGTGTATCCCGGCCATCGAGGAATGCATGGAAAAATACTTTTGTGATACCCTGGGACTTTACCAGGTCAAACATCGCATACAGGTGGTCCATGCGGCTATGCACACCGCCATCGGAGAGCAACCCCATGAGATGGAGCGAACCGCCACTCTTTTTCACGTGCTCCATGGCGGAAAGGAGAACCGGATTCTTGAAGAATTCGCCATCACTGATCGCTTTACTGATCCGGGTAGAGTCCTGATACACGACCCTGCCGGCCCCAAGGTTCAGATGGCCTACCTCGGAGTTTCCCATCTGGCCGTCAGGCAGCCCAACAGCTTCTCCTGAGGCGCGGAGCGCAGTATGCGGGTGATCAGTGAGCAGGCTTTTATAGACCGGCGTCTGTGCCGAAGCGATGGCGTTGCCATCCTTCTGAGAGCTGATGCCCCATCCATCGAGCACGATCAGGACAATGTTTTTGTCTTGCATCAAAGCACCTCAGGCGCAACGGAAAATGAAAACCCCTCACCCTACCCTCTCCCCTCGGGGGAGAGGATAAAGGTGAGGGGGATTTTCAGGTAAAAGAAGGACACTGCTTACCGGGAAATGCTTACGAGGAAAACACCGCACGGGATGTGGTAATCCGTTCGTCAAATATGCTAGCAGGCTTTCTCCAAATTAACCTCAAAGGTGTTCCACTTGCCGCAGTTCGGGCAGCGCCCTGCCCACTCGGTGGTCTTCAGTTCGCAGCTTGAACAGACATAGGGAATAATGATCTGCTTGCGAAACCCCAGCGCTTTTTTGAACTCCGTTGCGGCCAGGCCAAGCGAACCTCTGCGCAGATAGATGTTGCCGAGCAGCTTATGCACATCGGGCAGTTCCTTGTCTCCCCAGTCCACGGACGACAGCGTATCGAAGGCCTCGTCGATCATCTCAAGACGATAGTAGAGCTTGCCGAGGAAGAACTTGAGCGCTATGTCCTGAGGCTTCCACAAAACAGCCTGCGTATAAAGCTCGATGGCCTTTCCCGGCTCGCCCTGCTTCAGGTAGAGGTCCTCGAGACGGTGCAGGAGAAGGTTCGAGGAGGTCATCTTGTACGCCTTCTCCCACAATTCAGCCGCTTCCTTTGGTTTCTGGTCTTCCTGATAAACCTCGCCGAGACCGAGATATCCGGGGATAAAATCCTTGTCCAGTTTGATCACGCCGCGGAATATCTTTTTCGCCCGTTCCAGATCTCCAGATTCGAGCAGGGAGCGGCCGAACTCGTACTTGAAACCCACGAATTTTCTATGCTCCACCTCCTGCTCCGGGATTGAGAGGGGATTGGACAGCAGCTGGCGCTGGGTCTCATACAGATTCTCCCACTGGTTCAGCCGCTGATGGAGGTCCCGCATCCTGATCAGCGCGGAGAGGTTTGACGAATCCCGGGAAAGAATTTCCTTATATACCTTCAGCGCGTCATCGTAGCGCTTCGCTTCTTCATAATCGGCTGCAAGCGAGAACAGGACCTCAGGATTGTTGCTGTCCAGCGAAAGCGCCTTTTGGTGCAGACGGATAGCCTCTTGCGGATTCTTCAGGCGGAGCTGAGTGATCCCCATGCGAAGCAGCGTGTCAACGTGGTTCGGATTAATAGAAAGCACTTTTTGAAAAAAGGAGGTCGCTTCAGGGTTTCGCTTGGCCAGCAGGGAGTTCAGGCCTTTGGTATAGAGTTCCTGGATACGCGCCTGTTTTTTCTGGTCCCGCTGGAATTTGAGACTGCGCAGAAAGCGCCGTACGTCGCGCGTAAAATACAGTAAAAAAACCAGGCCTGCGCCGACGGCCAGAGAGATGAGGAAGAACGACGACTTGGATAGCTCGTAGGACTTGGAGGGCAGGAGACTGATGGTGATAATGCCCTGGTTGAATTCAACGAGCAGCACTATGAACATTGCCGCAACAACAAGCAAAATAGATACGATAAATCTCATCAGGTACCCTTTCTCATGAGAGTCTTAACTCTGCTCAATAATAACCTGCAACCGCAGCCGAATCCGGTCTCGCGTCAGTAATGGTACGTCTTTCCCTTGATGATCGTAAAAGCCCGGTACAATTGTTCGAGCAATACCAGCCGGGCCATCTCATGGGTCAGGGTCCAGCGGGACATTGCGATCACCTTTTTTGCCCGTCCGGTGACCGTCTCGTCAAGCCCCATGGCGCCGCCGAGCACGAACAGCACATCCCGAACGCCTGACTCCAGCAGCTCGTTCACCAACGAAGCAAACTCATGTGACGTATATTCCTCGCCGCGTTCATCCAGAGCTACCAGGACGCCTCCAGCAGGAAGCGCTTTGAAGATCTTTTCAGCTTCTTTTTTCCTGATGACCGGCGCTTCACGAAGGTCCTGGATCTTTTCTTCCTTCAGTTCCCTGAGCGTCACCTCGGCATAAGGCCCCAGGTACCGCAGATATTTCTGTATCCCCTCCTGAATGAAGGGTTCCCGGGTCTTGCCCATGCAGACGATGCCGAACCTCATAAGGAATTAACCATATAATTTACTTTTTATTATATAAGTTTCCACGCTCTCAGGCAAGAGATATTTGATCGTACGCCCCTGCCGTACCCGTTGCCTGATATCCGTGGAGGAAATATCATGGAGCGGTATCTGTTCCAGATAGACCGCGCTGTTGCCGAGCTCCAGCACAGCCCGTGTCAGTTCCCGCCGATCCAGCGCATGCAGCTTTTCGGCGGCTTTCTGCATGAAATTGATCGAAACCAGGCCGGTAAAGGCATACCCAGGCCGGGAGAGCACAATAAACTTGCACAGAGCAAGCAATCTCTCCCACTCTTTCCAGGTCTGGATCTCCAGAAATGAATCGAGCCCGGTGATAAAATAGAAGTCTGTTGCCGGGTGAAGCTGCAGCAGTTCTGCGACGGTGTCGATTGAATAAGACATCCCTTTGCGTTTCACTTCAATGTCAGAAAGAGAAAAATGGGGATTCCCGGCGATAGCCAGCGCAACCATTTCCTGTCGCTGAGCTGCCGAGGGAATGACCTCGTCCTGTTTATGAGGAGGCAAAAACGAGGGAACGAACAAAACCTGGTCCAGCTTCAGTCGGCTCCAAACTTCCTCTGCCGCGGCAAGGTGGCCGTAATGAATGGGATTAAAGGTCCCGCCAAGAATGCCGATTTTCTGTGACAAACGACCTCCGGTCTGATTTTCGGGTTGCGGATTTAGTACCGTGGAAATACGTCCGAGATCATCAAGGTAATCTCATGCAGCAATCCACTATACTTGCCTCATATTTTCCCGAAGTAACATCATCTCTGTTTACCACAACCGCCAAAGTGTAAGAATCGTCAATTTCCCATTTTCTGCCCTCTGCATCAATTCCAAATATCAGGCTGAAAGGGAGTGCTGTTGTTACTGCTTAATCGCTCCTTAAGCACTCCTTTTACTGCACTGTTTAACTTGGTTCTATTTCGTGAGAATACAGTAAAGTTTTTTCCGACGCACATTCTATTTTAATCCGAGACTTTGTTGCTGCCACCAAACCCATCAAAATCGGGCTCATTCAGGGGTTTTCCTACAGGTTCAACGCGCGGGTGTAGGGCGCGGGTCACAGCGGCCCACACGATCCGCTGTTTGGAATTATCGTCGAGTTGCGGCTCTATTCATCAGGAACTGCAAATATATGATTACAGTGGGGCTTCGTCGATAAGGGATAGTGCGCGGTTGAGCACCGAAGGAGCGATACGGAAATTCACCCGTTCGATGATTTGGGCCATTATGGGACGCACCTCGGAAAGAAAACCTTTCCGCTTTGCCAAAATGAGCACGCCCAGCGTGCCGATGACTTTAAGGCCAAGCTCGTCGGCGGTTTCCCTGGCCTGTTTGTCATCCAAAATAATGCCTTGTATACCCCGTTCCAGTGCGAGGGCTATCGCTTCGCTTTCACCGGCATGGAGGTTTAACTTTAAAAAACGAACCGGCAATTCCGCAGCAACCGGTTCAACGCGAATGAATGAAGGCAGTTCCACCGTTATTTTCGCTGCCGTACCCATAATTTCGTCGCGTACCGAAACAGGGATGATGATCGTTTCGAATATGAGTTGCATGAGGTCAAGACGATCCACGGAGGAAAGGGCAATGAGCGGCGAGGAATCGCTGACCACTATCACCGGAAGGACTCCATATTGGCGAGGTCGCGGTCAAGCTCAACGTCATCATAATTCAGAAAGACACCCTCGTCTTTCAGCACCTGCATAAACTCTATCCTGCTTTTGCCGCACAGCTCGCAAGCCTTGCCGATGCCCAGAGCGCCCTTTTCATATAATTTCACGGCCAACAACTTCATAAGGTCGCTCGGGAGTGTCTTTTCGGGAAGCTTGAGAGAATGTAATACCGAATCGGGTATGGTAAGCGATAACATGATTATGACCTCCTTCAGCTTTATTTTTACTATTAAACAGTTTACCCGCAAAGGCCAACAGCGTCAAGTGCTATTGCGCATAGGGCGTCACTTTAGTCGGCTTCATGAATGTCTTTTGCCGGGCCGGCAAAGGATGATATTCTTATATGTTTGGTTGCTTTGAATTTGTCGATATCGAGTTCTTCAGATAAAAAGAACTTGAGGAGCGATTTGTCTTGAAACCTACAGGTTTGCGCGATCCCAAGCAACAGTAGGTACTGGGGGGCGACCTTTTTGAAAAACGTTCCGGAGATCTTTCGTTGAACAGCAAGATGCCTGATGGCATTTTCTGCTGTGTTGTTGTGCCAAGGAATAGCATCTAATTCGAGGAAGGTAAAAAGACTATCTCTGTAGCGTTGAAAACGCTTTTGATACTTGGCGACCCGTCCACAATTGCTGGGTGCCTTGTCAATATGCCTTCTATAGAATTGGCCGACACACTTGCTAAATTTGCCAAGATACCGTTTCTTTAAACCGTATTTCTCCTCCGTCTCAAAGATGGGGACCAGTCCGTAGGTTGGGTAGAACGAAGTGAAACCCAACGTCTTTCATATTTTATGCGACATTCGCAGATGTCTAAAGGCAAACTGCAATCTGTCGGGATTCGCTCCGCTCTACCCGACCTACTGGCTGGCATCTTGCAAAAACCGAGGCCATGAACGTCGGCCTGTCAAATGCATATCTCAAAAAGCAGGGGCTTACTTCTATCAGAACACTGTGGATCAAGGTTTACCATCCGGCTACGGCCCGATGATTTCCGCGAACCGCCCGGTGCGGACCCGCACGCCGGGTGGTGTGGGGGCTGGGGGAGAGAATCCCCCGGCTACCCGATTGAAATTATTCAGGCGGGATTAGCTTGACTATGCTACTTGCAGTTCAATACCGTTTTTTCTGATCTCGTAAATGATCGGAATCCAGGTATCGTTTTCATAGGATGACAACGAAATCGGGACAGGTTCGAATCGGGGATCAATGGCGCAGGCGATTTCAAAAAGCTTCGCTCCTTCTCGGTAGCGGTCTTTTCCAAAATCGGGCGACACTACAGCTACATCGATATCGCTGTATTCGTGAGCCCGACCCGAGGCGCGTGAGCCAAAGAGGACGACCTTGGCTATTTTAATTTTTTTCCTCTTCAATTCCTTGATAAAGGCGTTTATTGTTTGCCGTATTGCTTTTTCAACCATAAGAACACCTCATTCATCTTTTGCAGATTCCGCGTGGTAAAAGCCTTGGTGCATTTTCGATAGAACTTTTTCTGATCATTCGGATACCGCGCCTCAAAATGGAATTCCATGAACCTCGCCAGAGCCTTCATGGTCGTTTGCGGCATTTTCAGGCCCGTTTTTTCGGCGAGTAACGGAAGAGAATGCGTATAGGGAGAATGATTACTGGTTGCTTTGACTACAAGGGCTTTGAGTAGTTTTTCCAGCGCCAAATGTCCCATGAAAAGGGCATAAGGGTACTTCCCTTTTTCAAACATGGCCTCTGCCACACCCAAATCATAGTCCGCACCATCTATCCAGTATTGTACGGTCTTCTGTATGTCAAATTTCATCGAAGGCTTCATCGTGTTTTTATTATAGTTTTCGGTACGATGAGAGTCAAGGTAAAAAGCCCTCTCGAAGCGAAATATTAGATATGGTCGTGCCGAAGTACAGTGTGGCGAACAACGTTGTGTTCTTTAGTATAGCTCTTGATTACGTCGCATATGCGTATGCCGCTCGAAGCGTTGCCAGCCATAACCACAAATGCCAGATTGCCTTCATAGGCTGTAACTGCGGTGTGAACATAATTTAGCCTTATTTTTAGGTCGGCGAACAGCTCAGCCCATCTCCGGCGCGGACGATGCTGGTAAATAACGGCAACTGATGTTTCGGGTAACCGCGTGAGCAAGTATTTCAATTCAGAGTGACGTATCCACTTTTCGCCCCTCTGCGTCTTTGTTTCAAATCCATTGTCCGGGTCAAAGAACACAACTGCATTTTCAAATTTCTCGGGCTTGAAATCAACCCAATACTCGGCTCGTTGGTTATCGATGCCAATATACTTTGAATTGCCACAAACTGAAACACGAAATGGCGCGACATTTGGCTCGATAGCCCCAAGCATGGAAATACGCTCAAGTGATCGCGGTTCATCTTTCAGAGAAATAAGGAATGGACGAATGAAGTCTTGACACTCAAACCAATCATGTGGCGTGTGCCCCTCATTTAATCCCGGAATGTCTGGCGTAAGCATTGGTACAAAAGCCAACTCGTCGAAACAAGGTGAAGACCTCGTGCAAATCCAGTGCAAAAAATCCCATTTGAAAGCATCACGAGAATCGCCGAGGTATTGTAGTTTCATAAATCTCACCTGTTTAACACGCGGCTGACGCGCCGCCTTCTGGCGCGTCGCTGTCGAGCCGCAGGTTGTCATCTTCCGTTAATTCGTTCCTTGATCTCTAAATATGGTGCGCAGTTTTCCGGTGTCATTGCAGCAACTTTACCTTCAGAAGTTTCCCATTTATAGTCATCCATACCGATTCTCAGTTGAGGGTATTTTTTATTATTCTCTTTCATTGACAATGGGAACATGAAATCACCATGCCGGGTCTTAACCCGAAGCATTTTCCTTAAACTAAAATCCGTAACGGCAACAGACAAAACGTCTTCCCATCTGCTTTGAATCTTCTTCAATAGGCCATAATAAGTCAGGCCAGTTTCGTCTGTCTCAATTTTAAAGGTTCGGATTTTTTGGAATACCTTGAAGAGGAAAAATAACGGCAGGGCGAATAGCAGGAATAACGAGAGTAATAATATTGTGTCTTTGTGTATTGTTTAAAATAAAATGAATTAATACATTTTATTTTTATCAATAAAAATGTGTTTAGCTTTTGTATTATTTGATTTAGCTTTAATATTTTCTGTAATTACATTGACTCTTTGGATTC
>JANPMZ010000280.1:0-5061 GCA_031427195.1 Nitrospirota bacterium | reverse complement strand
GGATTGTAGCTCCTGATCTCCACCTTGTCCGGATAATGGAACTCAGCCTTGTTCGTCACGACGTCACGAGGAAGATCAATGAGCACCGGACCCGGCCGACCCGTGGAGGCGATATAGAACGCTTCTTTGATCGTTTGGGCGATGTCCTTTACGTCCTTGACCAGAAAGTTGTACTTGGTGCAGGGACGGGTGATGCCAACAATATCCGCTTCCTGGAAGGCGTCGTTCCCGATCAGCGCCGTGGGCACCTGACCGGTGAACACCACGATCGGGATCGAATCCATATACGCCGTGGCAAGGGCCGTGACCACGTTCGTAGCGCCGGGACCGGACGTGACGAGCGCCACACCCACCTTGCCGGTGGAGCGGGCATATCCATCAGCCATATGCACACCGCCTTGTTCGTGGCGCGGCAGGATGATGCGGAGGTCTTTTTGACCGTAGAGAACGTCAAAGATCTTGAGCACCACACCGCCGGGGTAGCAGAACAGCGTGTCGACCTTCTCCTTCTTCAGACATTCAAGGAATATTTCCGCACCGGTAATCTCTTTGCTGGACATAATCACACCTTCTTTGATTTGTCGGCTTGAACACATGCAAGCCTGACAGCTTTATTTTACAATCGCTCCCGTATTGGCCGAGGTAACGACCTTTGCATAACGCGCGAGCCATCCGCTCTTGATCTTCGGCTCCCTCGGCTTCCATTTGGCAAGCCGCTTCTTGATCTCCGCCTTTGACAGCTTTATCTCAAGCTTCCGGTTCGGGATATCCAGAACGATCCGGTCCCCGTTCCGCACGATCGCGATGGGCCCGCCTTCGGCAGCCTCGGGAGAGATGTGGCCGATGCAGGGACCCCGCGTACCGCCCGAGAACCTGCCGTCGGTCAGCAAAACAACGGACTCTCCCAGGCCCATGCCGGAAATGGCCGAGGTGGGAGAGAGCATCTCGCGCATGCCCGGCCCGCCCTTGGGCCCTTCATAGCGGATGACGAGCACATGGCCGGCCTTGATCTTGTTGTTCAGGATGGCCTTCATGGCCTCTTCCTCGGAATCGAACACGATTGCCGTGCCCTCGAACTGCATCATGTTGTCGCTCACTGCGGTCTGTTTTACCACTGACCCATCCGGTGCAAGGTTGCCCGAGAGCACTGCAATGCCGCCCTCTTGGTGATAGGCCTTGTCGAGCGACCGGATAACATCGTCGTTCCTGACGCGGCCTGCCTTCGCCAGCGCAGCGATCGACTTGCCGCTCACCGTCGGTGAGCTCTTGATCACTTTTTTGAACCGCGACAACACGCCGGGAATGCCGCCGGCAGCATCGAGGTCCTCCATATAATGCGGACCGCCGGGCAGCATGTTGCAGATATGCGGCGAGGTGCGGCTGATGGTGTCAAAGGTTGCGATGGAAAGCTCGATCCCTGCCTCATGCGCAATGGCGGGGATATGGAGCGTCGTATTCGTCGAGCCGCCGAGCGCCATATCGATGCGGATGGCGTTCTCAAAGGCGTTCCTGGTCATGATCTTGCGCGGCGTGAGGTCTTCCTTCACGAGACTCACAATGCGCTTGCCGCTCTCGAAGGCGATCCGGCGCTTTTCACCGGACACGGCAAGGGCCGTGGCGCATCCCGGCAGGCTCATGCCGAGCGACTCGGTGACGCAGGCCATGGTATTCGCCGTGAACATGCCCTGGCACGAACCCGGTCCCGGGCAGGCGCAGGTCTCGAGCTCGGCAAGTTCGCGCGAAGACATCTCGCCCTTCCGGACCTTGCCCACAGCCTCGAAGGCGCTGATAAGGTTGACCCGCTTGCCCTGAAAGTTCCCGGAATGCATGGCGCCGGCGGTCACCACGATCGTGGGGATATTGACCCGCGCTGCCGCCATGAGCATGCCCGGCGTGATCTTGTCGCAGTTCGTCAGAAGCACCAGTCCGTCGAAGGCATGGGCCATGGCAATGGACTCGACCATATCCGCGATCAGTTCACGCGAAGGCAGCGAATAGTGCATCCCGACGTGGCCCATGGCGATGCCGTCGCAGATGCCGGGAATGCCGAAGAACTGCGGCCAGCCGCCGCCCGCATGCACACCCTTCTCGATGAACCGTTCAAGGTCACGCATCCCGATATGGCCCGGGATCAGGTCGGTAAAGCTCGTGGCAACGCCGATCATGGGCTTGTCAAGCTCACTCCGCGTGATGCCCGTTGCAAACAAAAGAGACCTGTGCGGCGCTCGCTCCAGGCCTTTCTTAATCCTGTCACTTCTCACGGTGGCACTCCCTTAATGAGTAAATAGTAGATATTTTTAACATAGATACGGGAAGGTAGTCAATAAAAAAATCCCCCTTTGTCCTTTATTACAAAGGGGGATCCATGGTTTTCCGCGCATAAAATACAAAAGGCAAGGTTGCTCGTCCCTTTGCCTCTACCCGGTCAGGCGTGCCCGCTTCGTGAGCGCCTGACTATTTCCATCATCCGGTCTTTTGCCGCCAGCTTCAGTTTCTGCACCCTTTTCCGTTCAACTTCCTGCTCAGGAGTGAGATACCGGTGGGCTTCAAAGGTCTCAAGCGTTTGCTCCAGGCTCTCATGCTCCTCTTCCCACTTCCGGTACTCAGGGCTATCCATCCTGAGTCGCTCCCTTGCTGCTTCCTCATTTACCTCCATTACATTCATTCACGTCCCTCCTTTTTATCGTCAGGATTGTTCATGGTTTGTAAGGTTGGAAAAGAATCTTCTTCGTATAAAAAATTAACACACTTTTCCGGAAAAGGCAAGCATGTAAATTATCTTTAAAAACAACGCGCTACGAGAACAATTGCCGGCATATATTCTGCGGCATTTCACCATCACGGGAGCGATGCAAGATAGTTCAGCAGTTTTTTTCTGAATGCCGTATCCGAAAACGAGTTGACATGGCCGGGGACAGTGCTGACCCAGAGCTCTTTCGGTTCCAGGGCTGCATCGTAGAGGAGACGGCCATGGCGCCCGGGCACGATGCGGTCATCGGTGCCATAGACGATCAGCAGCGGTACGGGGGCGATGTCCTTGATCTTTTTCAGGGGGCTGTAATCGTCATTGACCAGGAAAGAGAGCGGATACTGAAGCGGCCAGCCGACGATGGAGTCGGCAATCTTCTCGCGCGCGATGCGACGGTAGTCCGAAAAAGCGCTGTCGATGACAAGCCCCTTCACGCGGTCCTTATAGGGAGACGTCGCGACCGTATAGGCGGCAATAGCTCCGCCCAGGCTCTTGCCGAATACAATGACACGGTCATTTCCCGGATGCGGCAGCCGGTTTATAAGCGTTTCAAGCGCTGCTTCGGCATCGAGGTGAACGCCCTTCACGTCGGGCTGCCCTTCGGAACGCCCATATCCGCGGTAGTCGAAAATAAAAAGATTGTAACCAGCCTCGACAAGCCACAGGTCAAGCTTCACCTGGGTGCTTATGTTCTCCACGTTCCCATGGCAGACCAGGATCGTGCCGCGGGCCTCCGGGCGCTTGAAATACCATCCAAAGAGCTTCACCCCATCAGGCGACGTGAAGTACACCTCTTCGGGAGATAAGCGCTGGGTAGCAGGATCGTTCACGAATAAATTCCCGGGCTTGAAAAAAAGACCGGTGCAGCCTGCGAACGCTGTCAGGAGCATTGCGAGCAAAGCAAGAATGAGGATTTTTTTTGGCATGGGGAGCAGCGCCTTCATGGGACCAGCATGATGAACTCACTATGATGCTTTGATCTGCCGACGATGGTGCTATGGCCGATCCAGGGATAACGATCCAGCTCCACTATCG
Source organism: Nitrospirota bacterium (assembly GCA_031427195.1). Classification (GTDB taxonomy): domain Bacteria; phylum Nitrospirota; class UBA9217; order UBA9217; family UBA9217; genus GWC2-56-14. The sequence continues at coordinate 1,277 of JANPMZ010000280.1, read as the reverse complement.
TCTTGACGAGTTGCGCACGAACGGATTGAGTCGGTGACGGCTTTCCCAATCGTTCCAGAAAGCGGGACTTGTCCCGGTCATCTGCGAAAATACCGGTCTTATCGATCCCTCGCACCACGATGTGATGCAGTGCGCCGGGCGCATCAATTCGCGCTTGACGTGACATGTAATGATTTTAGGTTATGGGGAGAAGTCGGAAAATCTGGATTCAAAGTCGCAATATCTCAGCGATTCATCATTCAAGCCTGTTCTTTAACACCTCAATGACCTCTTCAACGGTTACTCTATGCGACGGCAAGACCTTGTTGCCCTCGTGCCGGTGATGAGGGAATGTTTTCAACTCCTTGTGATGGGGCGCGTTGTCCCACCGGAGGAGAATATCTCCGTTTTTCTCCTGCCAATGATATGAATACTTTTGAAAGTTCGCGCTATGCAATTCCGTGATATGCAAAATTGACGCATCCTTGAGGATTGCCCTGATTTTCAAAAGCTGTACCGCGCCCTCATCCACCAACTCAAGGACATCAATGTCCGTGAAGACTTTTGACTGCTTTAAGAGCGAAACTATGCCCCGCATTTCCGCAGTTCCTTGCTTTTAGTATTCCACTCACCATAGGCAAGCGCAAAACCTTCCCATACGAGCAGGTCATCCCATTCTGATGTATTCTCGGTCTTTGACGATTCCACCTTCCTCTTGAAAACATCGTAACTTGTGCCGTATTTCTGCTCAAACTCCTTGCACCGGCTCCGGTAATACTCAGCCATGGTCACGGCCTTGTCCCTGACCATGCCGACGATCTCTTTGGCAGAGATTGTATTCGCCATCCCTTTCGGCAGTTTAATGGTGACTTCTTTTAATAGTGCATTTTTCACGAATGTTCTCCTTTCACAGAATTGTCAATCCTCATCGTGCCTCGACCAGATCCATGATCAAGCAGTACTTTAAATATACACTAAAGCAAAACGAAGGAAAACAGATATTTCATCGTCCGTTAAATTCATTAGCTTTCGTGTTCATAATCCGCTTGCAAAGTACCCTGCCGCGGTTTACAGTACTCCCTGAAGCTGGGCCTCGCACAGTATCGTGCCACAATAAAATCAAATGAACAGAGAAACCATACATACAATAACCGACTTCAAAGGTCTCACGCCAAAGGATATTGATCTCTTTTGCGCCGAAACGATGGGGCAGCGGCCGGGCCAGGGTACGCGCGCGGCGGTGTGGCTTTACCGGAAAAAGGTCGAGAACTTCGACCTGATGGCGGACCTGAACCGGC
>JANPMZ010000279.1:0-2983 GCA_031427195.1 Nitrospirota bacterium | reverse complement strand
GACCTCATGACGCTGGTACAGCGCGCAGCCGTCCGGGCCCATATCCCGCTCGCTTTTTCCCAGGGGTTCAATCCGCACCCCAAAATCGCCTTCGGCCCTGCTTTGCCCGTGGGAATGGAAAGCGAGACCGAGTTCCTCGACATGGAAACCGACGCGGGCATCGACCTGCTCACCACCACAAAAACGCTGAACAACACCCTGCCGCAGGGCATGCGTATTCTCGAAATGCGGGTCGTCCCGAAGAAGTCAGCATCCCTCTCCGGCAGCATCGAACGCTATATCTATGTTGTTGAGGTCCCGGCAGGCTATGCCGAGGGTCTGGAAGAACGGGTACAAGAGTTCCTGTCGAGGACTGCGCTCATCGTGGAAAAGGACGGAAAGCAGAAGGACATCAGGCCCTGCATCGAGGCTATCGCCGTCACCCTGTCCGAGGGGCCGGCGCTGCTTTCGGTCACGCTTCAGGACCAGAATCAGCTGAAGCCGCGCGTTCAGGATGTGATGCAGCAGTTGCTGGCAATGAGCAAAGAGCAATTTCTGCTCTTCCGGGTGAAGCGGATCGGTTTATACTGCAAAGAGAACAACCAATGGCGCGACCCCATGGACGTGTAGGACCGGGACTCTGTTTTACTTCTTGTATTCATTCAAAACCTGCTATAAAATAGATTAGAAAATAATTTTTGAGGAGTCCACATGCCATCTGAGATCATCGTAAACGCCGGCCGGGAAGAAACCCGCGTGGCCCTTCTGGAGAACGGCCTGGTCACCGAAATATTGATCGACCGCAAGAAAGACCGAGGCGTTGCAGGCAATGTCTACAAGAGCCGGGTCATGAAGGTGCTGCCCGGCATGCAGGCCGCGTTCGTGGATGTGGGCCTTGAAAAATCAGCGTTCCTCTATGTGGGCGACGTCTTCGACAGCACGTCGGGATATACGCCCATGATGGAGGACGAAGGACTGGAGCTCGAGGTCGATACGAAGCGCAAGCGCACCCATGCCACGCAGATCGAAGACCTGGTGCAGGAAGGCCAGGAGATCCTCGTCCAGGTCGCCAAGGAACCGATCAGCACCAAGGGAGCGCGCGTCACAACCTATATCAGCATCCCCGGCCGCTACCTGGTCATGATGCCCGGGGTCAATCATATCGGCGTCTCGCGCCGCATCGAGAACGGCGAAGAGCGGAAGCGGCTGCGCGAGATCGTGAGTCGGCTGCGCAAACCGCATATGGGCTACATCATCAGGACCGCGAGCCAGGGCCGGAGCGAAGACGAATTGAACGCGGACATCGAGTTTCTGGTCCGCTTATGGGAAACCATTCAGCGCAAGATGGAACGCGCCTCGGCGCCGGCGCTGCTGCACAATGAGCTGGACCTGGTCTTCCGCGTGGTCCGCGACGTGTTCACGCGGGACGTGGACCGGATGGTCATCGACTCTCCGGATGAATACCAGCGCGTCAAGGAATTCATCGACTCCTACATTCCCGGACTGGGCAGGCGCGTAAAGCCCTACGACGGCGACGAGCCCATCTTCAGCCACTACGGCGTCGAGATCGAGATCTCTCGCGCTTTGGGCCGCAAGGTCTGGCTCAAATCGGGCGGCTACATCATCATCGATCAGACCGAGGCGCTGACGACCATCGACATCAACACCGGCCGGTACGTGGGCAAGCGCACCCTGGAGGACACGATCCTGAAGACGAACCTCGAAGCCGTGCGCGAGATCGCGTATCAGCTCCGGCTCAGGAACATCGGCGGCATCATCATCCTCGACTTCATCGACATGGAGCGCGAGGACAACCGGCGCAAGGTATACTCGGCGCTGCAGGAAGCGCTCTCCAGCGACAAGGCAAAAACCACGATCTCGCACATCTCGTCGCTCGGCCTGATCGAGATGACGCGGAAACGCATCCGCGAAAGCCTGGGCCGCACGCTTTGCGAGCCCTGCCCCTACTGCGATAACCGGGGATATGTGAAGTCGAGCCGCACCATCTGCTACGAGGTCTTCCGGGAGATCAGGCGCGCCTTTACCGGCGCTGATGAGAAGAAAGCGCTCGTGACCGTCAATTCCGTGGTGGCTGACATGCTCTACGATGAGGAACGGAACGGCGTGGAGGAGTTGGAAAAAGAGTTCCAGAAGAAGATCGTGATCAAGGCCGATCCGAATTTGCATCAGGAACAGTATGAAGTGGTGATGGTATAGCGGTGCCCCGAATTATCGATCCGATATTTCCACTTACAATGCGAAACTGAACTTGCTATAATAAGTCAGTCACAGAAGATACCGTGCTGTATTTTGAGGTATATGCCATGAAATCGTTAACCATACCATATCCCGAGGAACTGCCCCAGACCTTGAAACTGTCTGACGCGGAATTTGCCGAAGAAATAAGGTTCCTTGCCGCGGCAAAGCTCTTTGAGCTGGGGAGAACGTCCTCAGGCAAAGCGGCGGAGATGGCGGGCCTGGACAGGGTGGCCTTTCTCATCAAGCTCGGCCGATTCAAAGTTACCGCAATAAACCTCCAGGCGGAGGAAGTGACAAAAGAGATTGAGGCGGTACGCTCATTATCATGAACGTTGTGGTGAATACAGCCCCCTTGCTGTTTCTCTCCCGGATCAATCGTTTACCCCTCCTTCATAAATTCGGATGCATTTGGACGCCCGAAGCCGTCATTTCAGAAATCAGATATAAACAGGACGAGGCAACCCGGTCCGTAGAGCAAGCGCTCAAGGATTGGCTTATCATCAAGCCCGTTATAGACAAAAACCTGCTCGCCGTGCTGACGATGGAACTCGGCATCGGCGAGGCAGAGGTCATCACCGTCGCAATTGAACAAAAAGCCGATTGGGTTCTTCTCGATGATCAGGATGCGCGACGCTATGCGCACCGCTATGGGTTGAAAGTCATTGGAACACTTGGTTTGCTGGCCTGGGCCAGGAAGAAGGGATTCATCGGCAGCCTGAAGCAGGAGATTGAGAAACTGCGCGAC
>JANPMZ010000278.1:0-1824 GCA_031427195.1 Nitrospirota bacterium | reverse complement strand
AAAAAAGGCTTGCCCGGTCTGCCGTAAGAAAATGCAGTGGCACGAGATGGAGAATACCTGGCGGTGCCCCTTCTGCGATTACGAGAGACGCATTTAAGTAAGCAAATTGCCGCGATCATTCCAACCAGCGTGTCCACGGCGACGCGCTATACGGCGAACAGACTCGTTAGCGCTGGCCGGGTGCGGTATAAAGCTCACCCTTTCCACATTATAGGCCATCACACACAGGGAGGTAGATGGATATGAAATTACAGCAAGCAGCCGATGGGATTCTCATGAGTTTCTCGATTGTATTACTATTGATTGGATTCGGCGGCAGAGCAGTCGGAAAGTCACCGATGGAGGATGTAGCCATAAAGGGATATGACACTGTCGCCTATTTCAATGCCGGCAAAGCACTAAAAGGCGACGAGTCATTTACTTTCCCGTGGCATGACATGACGTGGTATTTCTTAACCAAAGAGAACAGGGATCTGTTCGCGGCCAGTCCGGAGAAATACGCTCCGCAATACGACGGTTATTGCGCCTGGGCCATGACGGAGTCACGGAAAGCCCAAACCGATCCTGAAGTATGGAAGATCGTTAACGGGAAGCTTTACCTGAATTGCAGCACGACGGCCTATGAAAAATGGAGTAAGGATATTCCCGGTAACATCAAAAAGGCCGATGCGAACTGGTTACAGCTTGACAATAGAAAATGATCGCATGGCTTCAATTAATGTTGCTCATCCGCCTTTATCCGACGTTGATCCGATTTTTCCGTCTCCAAGGGTTCTTTTTAGAAAGCCCTTAAGCAGGAAGCACTCATGGCCATGATCCCTCTCTGGATTAAGATATCCTACACGCTCTTCGTGATTCTCACGGTCGCGGTCTATGCTGTCAAGTACGGCTTCGGGAACTTTCTCTGGTTCTCGGATATCGCGCTGTTGGCCGCCGTGCCCGCGCTGTGGTTCGAGAGCAGCTTGATCGCGAGCATGATGACAATCGGGATACTGCTGCCCGAACTGTTCTGGAACGTGACCTACTTTGGACGTCTGGTGACGGGCAGGCGGCTGGCAGGGCTGACGGATTACATGTTCGACGCGCAAAAACCGCTCTACCTCAGGGCGCTCTCGCTGTTCCACGTATTCCTGCCGGTGCTGCTGCTCTGGATGATCGCCCGGCTCGGGTATGCGAAGGATGCCTGGATCGCGCAGACGGTCCTTGCCTGGACCGTTCTCCCCCTGACCTACTGGCTTACGGACCCCGAAATGAATATTAATTGGGTCCATGGTCCGGGCACAGAGCCGCAGAAACGGCTGCCGGCGCTCGTGTATCTGTGTTTGCTGATGATCGGGTTTTCCGCTTTTGTCTATCTTCCCACGCACCTGCTGCTTCAAGCATTCTTCAGATAGGACGCGCGATCAGCAAGCTTGCCAAGTGAGCAACGGGGCCTGATAGCGGATGGCATGATAACTCCGCGGGCTACACGCGCTGTTCTGGTTGCGGCGCAAAAATACGAAAGACCCTTGTCTTTATCTGCATCTTAAAGTAGAATCGCGAAAAGCGAGGAAAACGAATGACAATTCGAATCGAGCCTCCGTCAGTCGGTAGGTTGGGCAAAACGCCTCACCTTGCCCAACAGAATTCAAAAGATGTTGGGCTGTGATGCGTAGCCCAACATACAAACTGCTTACCCTTGTCGGCAAGAAGCGCGCGGTTTATATACCGAAGATAGAAAAAGATCCGGAGCCCTACGGATATTACGTAGCAAAACAGGAATTGTTTTTTAGCCCGCTCATGCGACCGCGTGATGAGAAGCCGCCGGAGGGGTGGGTGTATTGG
>JANPMZ010000277.1:0-11588 GCA_031427195.1 Nitrospirota bacterium | reverse complement strand
TTTGCGCTTTGTATCGTTGAACTGAAGCAGTACGTAATTTCCGTCCAGCCAGGAGCATTCCTTCTTTTCCATGATCGCGCTGTGGCCGCTCCAGGGATAGCGGTCCAACTCTTCCATGGTCTTGACCATCCCGGAGTTAATGGGGTCAAATCTTCAAAAGTTACATTTAAGTTCTAAGCGCTTTATGAGAACTCCCAGCTTCCGATCTTTCTCCATCTGTTCCCGAAGCCGTCTGCGCTCCTGGCTGACAGACGTATAGCCCACACCGAAGATCTTCGCTATCTCTTCCCCCTTCAGCCCACCTAGTCGGTATAACAGCTCCATAGCAATTTTCCGTAGATGACCTTTCTCCTTGGCGATAGCTTCTACAGCCTTGCCTGTTTCCTTTGTTATGACGGCAAATATAACATCTTTGGCTTGATAGGTGTTTATTTTTTCAGCGATGGCCGCTCACGGTCCTTCTCTCCCTTGAGGAAACGCTCGGTAATCGACTCCACAAAATCGGTCCCTCCCAGAATGCTCTGGGTGCATTGGTGCATTGGGTGGTGCATTGGGGACGTTGATGCATTTAGGGCATAACTTTAACCTGACGATAGCCCTTCCGCCCTTTCCACTGCACGAACTAATAGCGAACTAATACCATCTACCTGCCGCCGCAATCGGAGGGGTCGCCCTTGATCTTATCTATGGCATGGGGAAGCGCGGGAAGGATAACGGCAAGGTTTTCGCGCACTGCCTTGAGGCTGCCCGGGAGGTTCACGATCAACGTCTGTTTCCGGATCCCCGCAATTGCCCGTGAGATCATGGCATGAGGTGTTTTCTTGAGGCTCTCGGCACGCATGGCCTCTGCCATGCCGGGAAGTTCCCGGTCGATCACCGCGCGGGTGGCCTCGGGGGTTACGTCCCGCAATGCGACCCCGGTCCCGCCGGTGGTAAGAATGAGATCTATCGTTCCGGAGTCAGCAAGGCGGGTCAGCACGGCGATGATCTGTAGCTTCTCATCGGGAAGGATTTCATAATGATCGACGACGGCACTTGTTTTGGAAAGCATCTCACGAATGACAAGACCGCTCTCGTCAACACGCTCTCCAATGGAACCTTTATCGCTCAGGGTGATAATGGCAGTGCGCATCATGGAGTTCCCTTTCAAAAAGGACGAAGGTAATAAAAGTATCTAGACACGGGACTATACGTCCCTATGCGACCTCGCCGCCTACGACGATCTCCGGAATCCTGAGCGTCGGCTGGGCATCGCTCACCGGCGAGCCCTGCCCGTCCTTGCCGCAGGTCCCGATGGAATAACCAAGATCGGACCCGACGCGATCGATCGACATCAGCACCTGCGGACCGTTGCCGATTAAAGTGGCGCCGCGCACCGGCTCGCCGATGGCGCCGTTTTCGATCAGGTACCCTTCGCTCACCTCGAACACAAAATCGCCGTTCACGGTGTTCACCTGGCCCCCGCCCATTTTTTTCACAAAAAGCCCCGACAAGGTCGAACGCAGGATCTCGGCAGGGTCCGACTGGCCCGGCACGATCATGGTGTTCGTCATCCGGGGAATGGGCCGGTGCTTATACGATTCGCGCCTTCCATTGCCCGTGGAGCGTGCGCCGTCCTTCATCGCCGTCAACCGGTCATACATGAAGGTGGCAAGCACCCCCCGGTCCACCAGCACGGTGCGCTCCGCGTCACTGCCTTCATCGTCAAAACGGAACGAACCGCGCCTGCCGGGCAGGGTGGCATCATCGACGACCGTGATCAGCGGCGAGGCTATCGGTTGTCCGCGTTTACCGGAGTAGACCGACAACCCGCTCTGCGCCAGATCGGCTTCGAGGCCATGCCCCACCGCTTCATGGATCATCGTGCCGCCGGCCGCGGAGGAAAGCACGACCGGCATTCTGCCGGCAGGCGCCTTTCGGGCCGACAACATCATCACGGCCCGCCGTGCCGCGGTCTCTGCAACGCTCTCGAACGAGGTGGCATCGAACAGCTCCATGCCGATCAGGCCGCCGATTGCATCATACCCCGTCTGCACGACCCCGTCATCGGAAGCCACGACCTGCACAAAAGCGGTAAGATAGATCCGTTCATCTTCCGTCAGGGCGCCGTCTGAATTCGCGATCAGCACCTGCTGCCTGCTTTCACGATACATGACCGTTGCCTGCCTGATGCGGGGATCGACGGCCCCCGCGGTCCGGTTTGCCTGCAGCACAAGATCCGCTTTGCGGGCAGTGCTTACCGTTTCCGGCAATTGTTCAATACAAAAATCTACGCGGGGATGCCTGCGCATAAGATCGATGGTCCTTCCGGGAACGCTCGTCCCGCCTGCCGAGGCTTGCCTGACCGCATCGGCGAGCTCGAGCAGCGCCGACAGAGTCAGTTCATTGGTATAGGCGTAAGCCGTGCGCCCTCCGGAGATCACCCGCAATCCGGCGCCGCAATCAAGGCCCGAGCTGACCTTTTCGATCCGGTTATCCTCGCAGAGGATCGAGAATGGTGAACTACGTTCAATAAAAATATCAGCAAACTCGCCGCCGCCTTCAAGCGCTCGTTTCAAGACCGCGGCGTAATCTATGTCAATGCTCACGATACTCTCCTCCAATGACTGATGCCATAAGGCCCTTCTGTCTTTCCTGCAGCAGCCTTGCGCAATACTGTCGCAGGCGGAACGGCGCGAATACGGTAACCTGCAATCTGCATACTATCATGAAAACGGCGCATTTGCCCGGCAATCTCGGACATGCGGCTGAAGCCATCAAATTACGCGATAGAAAAAATGAGAGGACCCATCGACGGGAACAAGACCACAGAGGCGGGGGTAAGACAAGAAGGAAGAAACAGCTCTCCTGTATCCTGGCTACTGACTCCTTGCCTTCATTTAAAGCAGAACGGGTCCTTGTCCTCGAAGATGTTCAGACCGTGGCTCAAGGTGCTGGCGAGGCATCCACCGCAGGCTGAACGGACATCGCAGCCCCGGCAGGCTGAGGGGCCCAACCGGTACCGGCGGGCTTCCGCGGAATCATAAATGGCCGCGAGCGGCATCTGGTAGATGTTGCCGATAGGCGAGGGGAGCTTTCGGCAGGCATGGACCTCGCCGTCGGCGAGGAGCGACACGAAATTGAAGGCAGCGCCGCACCCATAGCCGGCGCAGCCGCCGTAGAGGTCGATCCCCTTCTCGCGCCGCAGGATGTTAATGAGGTTCTCCTTGATGCCCATGACCGGATTCGTCTCCGCGGCCTTGAGGTAGTCCTCGAGGAACGTCCGGTACCGCTTCCGGTCGGGCAGCGAGAGGTTCGCGCCTTCGCCGAACAGCGCAAGGCGGTTGAAGTGGTACACATCGGCCTTGCCGCGGAGCCGCTCTGCCAGGGGGAGGACTTGGTCCATATTGTCACGCGTAAGAGTGAGCATCACCATGGAATATACGTTGAGGCTACGCAGGATGTCGAGGAACGCCAGGATGCGGTCGAAGTGGCCCTTGCCGCGGATGCGGTCGTTGTGCTCGGGCAGGCCCTCGAGGCTCACCTGGAAGAACGAGGGCATCTGGATCCCGACGATCTCTGTGATCTTTTCCCGGGACGCGGGATTGCCGAGGATGGCGGTGCCAAACCCGCGGTCCACGGTTGCACGGTAGATGTCCAGGAACCGCGGATGGAGCAGGGGATTGCCGCCGGTGAAGGAGATCGCGCCCCGGACCCTTCGGTCCTTGCAGAAGGCATGCAGGTCGTCGAGGACCCTGACCGCCTGACCGAAGGTGAGGGGAGTGCGGTCGGTCCGGTCGTAGCAATGTTTGCAGTGCAGGTCGCAGACCTGCGTGATGTGCCACTGAAGCGTGAAGGAATCGGAGACGAGAAATTCCTCGTCGCTCGTCCGTCTCGCCGTGAATACCGCCGGGTCCCGCCGGAGACGGGAGGGCGGAGAAAGAATGATGCCGTTCCGGACGGCGCGGTCGATCACCGCATCCACAGCGCTGACAGGAAGCTTGCCCCCGGCCACCACGACTTCCGCAGAGATGCCTTCCATAGCCATCTTGAGCGCGAGGAGGTCGTCGTTTGCGGCCGGCCGCGCAACAACAACATTCGTGCGGGGATCGCGCCAGACGAGGACGCGCTCGATACCCTGCTCCGGCGCTCCTGCGTCACGGGCCTTCGCGGGCGGCAGTAAGAAGCACAGGCCTTTCCAGGAAAGCTCGAGCAGCTGGACAGTCGGATTGACGATAAGGTTTTCATTGCTGCCCGGGACCGGCCGATCGTCGCTCGAAAGGCCCCATACGATCAGTTCGAGCCGGGCGAGGTCGGGAAGAAAAGAAGGACCGGGCGTACCGGCACCGCTCGCGAGACAGTCAGGAAAAGCATCTGCGTCGGCGGCATCGGGACATGCCGAGAGCGCGGCAGCCCACCTTTCATTTCCGAGGACCGCGCGGCACGCGGGGAATATATGGTCATAGGCAGTTCTTGTCATGTGGTTGTTCGCCCAGAAAAAAGATATCCCGGAAAGAGGCGAGATACAAGTTCGCTTCCTGTCCGGGATGTGTTATACCATGGTCGACCCGAATGTCTACCAGGCCGGAAGGCAGCAACTTCTGATATGATCTTCAGGTCTTTCGTATAGTGCGACCGCACTATTTCTTGGAACCGCCTCAGCTACTCTTGGGCGTTTCCGTTTTTGCTCCACCTCAACCGCTCTTTGCCGGTGCCGTCTTCGACGGCTCTGTCTTCAGCGCGCTCTCAGTCGGGGCTGTCTTGGGCGTTCCTTCGGTCTTTCCGCCCGCCGCCGGCATTTCTGCCGCCATCAGGCTGGTGCCCGCCAACAGTCCGGCGATGCCGAGCCCTGCCAGGTACTTCTTCAGATCCTTTGCGTCCATTGGTTTTCACCTCCTTTCCCGGTTCACGTTCACAAGTGAGATCTATGTGCCGATCCTATGAATATGGCAAACTGCTATTGGCAATATAACAGAGCGTCTGACCGCTGTCAAGGAGATGGAGTACCAGACGAAATCACCTCTGTTCTGAGCACCCGCTCCTGTACAGGACCCGTATGACAAAAACTGCGGAGGTCCTGCTCCTGCCCGCTTTTCCCGCTTGACTTTGGCCTCTCATTAGAAGTACAGTACTCCATGTTTCAACGCCTTATCCGCACGCTAAAACAGCGAGAGCTGCTCACGCCGACCGTTTTCATCCTTTCCCTGCTCGTTGTTCTCTCCCTTATCATTATTCTTGGCCAGTTTTTCCATCAGTCGCTCCAGGATGAGATGGCTGAACAGTTCAACAAGCAGCAGCTTCTGCTGGCCCGCGAAGTGGCATTGAACATCGAGAGTTTCGTGGACCATGTATATAAGAACATCAAAGTGATCTCCCAGCTCCCCCAGATCGACCGCATCCATCTTCAGCCTGCGTGCAGACAAGTCGCTGAGTCGATCAATTTCAGCCTTCAGAACGAAGCCTTGATCACCATCAGGGTCATCGATAAGAACGGCATTCTCCTCTTTGATAGTTCCTATCCCGGCCGGGAACGGGTAGACCTTTCCAAGACCGATTACTTCCTGCAGGCGCGGCTCCTGCCCCGCAATGAAAAGCTCGTGACAGACCTGATGGAGCTCCACAGCCCGAGCGAGGAAACAAAAGAGTTCATTGTTGCCATCCCCATTTATGTTCAAACGGGCCGCTCGCTGCACGAGTTCAGCGGCGTGGTCATGGCGGTCCTGTCCATGAACGGAATCACCCATAAATATCTTTCCCCGATCAGATCGGGGCAGAGCGGCTATGCATGGATGATGGACAGCGAGGGGACCCTCCTGTACCATCCCACCCAGCCGTCCATGGTGGGGAAGAACCTCTATCATTCGGATACCACGTGCTTCCAGTGCCACAAGTCCTTTACAGCCGAAAAAGAGATGATAGAAGGCACTTCGCAGACCTTCAGCTATTATGAGGCCCCGGGAGGAAAGGACATGCTCGCGGCGTATTATAAGTTCCCCATGGCGAGAAAATCCTGGATCGTCGTGGTCTCCGCGCCGAAAGCGGATGTCATCGCGCTCATGCAAAAGAGCATGCTCTTTTATTCTCTCCTGATCATGTCCATTTTCGTCACCACGGTCGTGGCGTCGGGAATCTCCATCGTCACCTATAAAAAGAAGATCAAGGCCGAGGAACGGACAAAGCATCTTGAGAACCAGCAGCGGCTGGAGCATGAGATCGAGATCGCCAAGGACTACCTGGAGAACATTGTCGAAAATACCAGAACGAACCTCATGGTCATTGACAAGGACCTGATGATAAGGACACTGAATACCGCTCAGGCGCGCACATTCGGAAGGAGCAAGCAGGACCTTCTCGGCAAATCGCTATTAACCCTCTTCCCGAATGATTTTCGTCCCTACGAGGGCATTCCGATTGAATTGATCCTGCAAAAGTCGCTTGCAGGCCGAAGCTTCGAGATCAGGGACTACAAGATAACGGGAATGCAGGAGACCCCGCTGTTTCTGACAATGTCCTTCAGCCCGCTCCTTATCGACGGCAAGAGCCGGGGGATACTCATTACCAGTAATGATGTTACCAAGCGCGTGGAGCTCGAGGAAGCGCTCAAACAGTACACCGTCGAGCTCGAAGACAAGGTCGACAAGGGGACCGCCACGGCAAAACAGCTCGAACAGCAGGTCATGCACTCAGAAAAACTTGCCGCCCTCGGAAGGCTGGCCGCAGGCGTCGCCCATGAGATCGGCAATCCGCTCACCTCCATTTCCACCTTCGCCCAGCTGCTGCGCGAAATGGCCACCGATGAATTTACCCAGAGCAGCCTGGACATTATCAATAACCACATCCAGCGGATCACCGAGATCGTCCGACAAATGTCCACGTTCTCCCGTGCCACGTCAACGAACATCAAATACGCGCAGCTCAACGATGTTCTTCAGTCAACACTCGACCTGATGCGGCTGGACAAGCGGATGAAGCACACCATCGACATTTCGGTGAACATGGATCCTGCGCTTCCCAAAACCATGATCGATGAAGGCCAGGCTGCCCAGGTATTCATCAATATCATCCTGAACGCGCTTGATGCCATGCCTGATGGCGGCCACCTGCAGATCTCCACCTCCCGGGGAAAGGACGACCAGGACCAGGACGCCATCCTGGTGGCGTTCGCCGATACCGGCAGCGGGATCCCCCAGAACGAGCTGGCAAAGATCTTCGATCCATTCTATACTACCAAAGAGATCGGAAAAGGCACCGGACTGGGGCTCTCGCTGAGCTACAATATCATCAAGCGGTTCAAGGGAGATATCACCGTCGACAGTGAGGTCAATCGGGGCACCGTGTTCACGATCATCATTCCGGTCGAGCAGGAAAAGTAACAAAGGAGACCACCGATCATGCAGAAAGCCAGCATCCTGGTTGTTGATGACGAAAAAGATATCTGCAAGGCGTTGAATTTCATCCTGTCAAAAGAGGGCTATGCGGTAAAAGAAGCCTATAACGGTGAACTGGCCATCGACCTGATCAAACAGGAAAATTTCGACATCGTGATGACCGATATCAAGATGGAGAAAAAGGACGGGTTCGAGGTCCTGCGGGAGACGCAAAAACTCAGTCCGGTAACGGCGGTGATCATGATGACCTCCTTCGGATCGGTCGGCTCAGCTGTCGAGGCCATGAAAGCCGGCGCAACCGACTATATTACCAAACCTTTCATTAATGATGAGATCCGTCTGACCGTCAAAAGAATCATCGGCAACAAGAACCTCGAGATGGAGAACCAGATACTCCGCCAGGAGTTAAGCCAGCGGCCGGCAGCCTTTTCAGCGATCATCGGCAATTCCGATGCCATCCTCAAGATCTTCTCGATCATGGAAAAAGTGATCCCCAACAAAACGAATATCCTGATCACCGGCGAGAGCGGAACCGGTAAAGGACTAGTCGCCCAGGCGATCCATGAGTCGGGCCCGCGCAAGGATAAACCCTTCATCTCGATCAACTGCGGTGCGATCCCGGAGAACCTGCTCGAAAGCGAGCTCTTCGGCCACAAAAAAGGCGCATTCACCTCGGCCAACGAAGATAAAAAAGGGCTCATCACCATGGCAAACAGCGGGACCCTGTTCCTGGACGAGATCGGTGAACTGCCCCTGTCCCTCCAGGTCAAACTACTGCACGTGATCCAGACCAGGGAACTGACGCCGGTGGGTGATACCCGCGTTATCACTGTTGACGTCAGGGTCGTCGCTGCCACGAATGCCGACCTTGCACGGCGTGTGAAGGAGAACAGGTTCAGAGAAGACCTGTACTATCGGTTGAATGTCATCGAGATCGATATGCCGCCGCTCCGCGGACGGCGCGATGACATTCCGGTGCTCATAAAGCACTACATGGCGATCTTCGCAAAGGAATCCGGTAAAAACATCAAAGACATCGATTACGAGGCCATGCAGGCCATGCTGGCCTATGACTGGCCGGGCAACATCCGTGAACTCAGGAACACCATTGAGCGCGCCACGGTTCTGGCTGACGGCGACACGATAACCATCCATGATCTTCCGGACAAGTTGAGGACCCTGGACCTCGAAGGGATCCCCACCTCATCTCTCCGCCAGGCGCTGGATACCTACGAGCGGGAATACATCAAACGCAGCCTGACCGAGCGCAAAGGGAACAAGGAGACAACCGCCGAAGCCCTTGGCGTCGACCTGGCGACCCTGTACCGGAAACTGAAAAAACTGAAGGTTGATCTGCCTTAGTAACTAAAGAATAAAAGTAACTATTCAGGTTAGCCGCGAAAGAGCGCAAAGAGCTCAAAAAATACAGTAACCACACAACAATCAGATCAGGTGCATAAATGTCTGCGTCGTAGGGGCGCAATGCTTGCGCCCTTGCTGCTATTGCCATTTCCACCAGGGCGTATGCAATACGCCCCTACAAAAATGACTGTCGGAGTGACAGGATTGTGCCCCATGCTGAATAGTTACAAAATGTGCTAAAAAATGTCAGAAGTCATAGCACAAAGGTCCTTTCTCCGTGGCTCGGTCAGAAAACACGAAGGTCGTAATCCCCCCGGCTACTGGATGAGAACTTCTATAGCATGCTTCCGCACGGCATCCGCCACTTTACCCGTCGTATATGATTTCCCTCATACGCTTTTTCCCTTTCTGATGGTATACTGCCGGCATGAGAACTGAAACCAAAGGGTATTTCCTCAAAGAATATGGCTCCTGGAGCGTCTTGATCACCGCCTGGCTTGTCGGCATTGGTGTCAGCCGCGATTTTACCTGGCTGGCCTTCCCGCTTGTTCTTGCCCTCGGCCTGCTGATCAACTCGAAACAGGCTTTCACCCGATGGCTCAGGGAAAAAGGGGACCAGCGGTCCTTCATCATCTTCATCGGCCAGGTCGCTGTGGCAACGGCTGTTCTCGTTGCGGTTTTCGGCAGCGACGTCCCGAGGCTCCTGCCGCTTCTCGTGGTCCCTGCGGCGTATCTGCTGATGAATTGGTTCGCCGGTGAACATTTTATCCTTACGGAGTTGCTCGGTTTCGCCCTGCTTAGCCTCGCGGCGGTGCTGGCGAAGTTCCTGGTAACGAACGGGGTCGATGTCCGGCTCTTTGTAGCTGTAGCGCTGTATTTTACCGCAGGCGTATTCAAGATCAAGGCGTTCCTCTTTAAGAAGACAACGGACCGGGTGTTCACGGTACTGTATGTGCTGTTTGCCGTTGTTGTGTATCGCGGTTTTCACCTCTCGCTTTTTCTGCTTCTGCCGCTCCTGGAAAACCTCATAGCGGCGGCCACCCTGTATAAAGTAAGGCTGCAGACCACGGGCTGGATAGAAGTGGCAAAGAGCCTGGGCTTTTTGCTTCTTATGCTGCTGTATTATTAAAGGACCGTACTCTCCCCGCAACAAACACAGCACTACACCCTATGCGCCGTACCGCGGTGCTCCGCAATGCCCCCCGGTGTTTTGCTGACGTTTGGTCTGGATTATTGTAACGAAGATTATTTTAAATAGCTAAGCGTGGCAGGATGTTGAACTGCAGTAATGATCACCGGTTTTTCCAGGGAACTCAAGTCTGTTTTATTCCGCCCTCTTACTGCTGACCTTTGCCCGGCGCTCCGCACACATTCGTGGTACAAGCTGACAACAGCCGCTGCTTCAGCTTTTTACCGACCAGTGAGAGCAAAAGTAGAAATACGATAGAAAACCCGATGGAATTCAGCACAGGGTTCTCCTTGCCGAGGAGGTTGGCCAGGACCATGATCGGGAACCCGAGCAGCATGAGCAGCCAGCCTTCACGATAGCCGAAGCAGTAGGCTTCCTTGCCCACCATGCCGGCGGCCCCCGCGCACACCAGTCCGAGGCCTGCTATGATCATGAGTCCCGCGTACTGTTCCTGCACGTAGAATCCGGCGACCTGAAGCGCGAGCCCCGTGAGGATCGATCCGAGAATGACCTTTTTCACCACCGACCTCCAGACGAGGAGGAAGATGCCGGACAAGAGCACCCCCGCTTCGAACAGCATGATACCGATGGTGTAGAAAGGGCTCTGGAGTGGATAGAGCACAGCCAGGATTGCTGCGCCGAGGACCTGCAGGACCAGGCCCGTGCGGTAGGCGATATCATGCCGGCGACCGTAGGAAAGGCCTGCCATGACGATCTGTTCTTCAAGGGTCGGGTTGGTTGCCATGGAGGGTTTATAGCACGTGTTTTTCCATTATGCAAGGAGAAATTCCATCGTGAACGTGCTCTGCGAGGAAAGCAATGTTGAAGTACTCGCGATAAGTTCCCGTGCTGTCATTGCGAGGAGCGAAGCGACGCGGCAATCTCGTTTTTCCAGGCAGTTACCAACTGCGAGATTGCGGAGTTTATCCCGAGACATAATGACGAGATTGCTTCGCCTTCGGCTCGCAATGACGGCGAGGGACCCCTCGCAAAGACGGCTTTCAATACTTTTTACGAATGTATCAATGTTGCCCCATGATCCGCTTTTTCGCATATCGAACCTGCGCATCCTTGAGCAGCAGGCGCGCCATAGTTTCAATAAATTGCACCTATAACGCCTTATTTTTATATTCTATATCAATAAAAAAGTCTTGACTTGAATTTATCACTTTGTTATAGTTTGCCTGTCTTATACTACTGTTTTCAAATTCGCTGTCAGTTGCGGCATATCTTCGGCATCGAGCTCCATGTAGTTTGTAATAGTGGCAGTAGAACTCGAATCAACCTATGATAACCACTATCAGACCTACATACCACGATCGCACCGTTTCTTCTCCGAGCAATGCGCCGGTCTCTCCGGCGGTCTTCTCGCGGGATGTTCAGTTCTGCAAGCTCATACATTCAAATTTAAAATGTACATCAGTTCGTCACGAGAACTTTAGTTTGTTCTGTTGTGTTCATTCCAGATCCATACTCCAGAGCGAAAGGGGGGGGTGAGCTGACCTCATAACGTTGTATTTCAGCGAAAGCAGTTGTTGCGTTGCTTCACACTATCCATAAGATGTGTTAACCGTTTCGGCGAGTGGCCGGGACAAAACCTAAAGAGGAGGATACACGATGAAGAAGTTTCTTGCAGTAGCAGTAATTGCAGCAATGGCGCTTATGGCCGT
>JANPMZ010000276.1:0-7523 GCA_031427195.1 Nitrospirota bacterium | reverse complement strand
GAGGGTAAGTGATGGTCAGACAAATTGCTCGTCGGGTATCAACGTCCCTCAGAGGTCTTTCCAGTTCGTCAACTGATAAGTTCAAAACAGTAACCGTAAATATGGTTGTTTCGGCTATCCGTTGAAAATCAAGAAAAACACGTCCTCATTTGTTAAACTGACTCAGGTGCGCTTTCCTTAAACAGAAAACTTGAATTTCTTGATCTTATCGAGTAAGCTAATTAAAAGGCGGCGTTTCTCCCAGGGTGTTGATGGTATCGAACCGGAGGTCTTTTGCGCTGATTTGGCACGCTATGCTCTTTTCGCTTGTCCTTTCCACAGGCCCGCAGCGTCAGCCAAGGAGTCAGGGTAATCATGATGGATCATGATCATCACCATAAAGAGTCCATATCCCCGGACGTTCTCCACGTCATACGGGCTGTTGCCGGTGCGATCCGGGCCGTGAGAACCTATCCGCCAGGCAATCTTATCCGCTCCCAGACGATCACGCGGTTGTTGAATACCTTGGCGCCTTATCTTGCTGCTGAGCGGGAATTGCGCATCGGCGTCCACAATTCAAACTTCTCCATCCGTTCCATCCAACTGGACCGTGAGGCCCAGGAACTTCACGGGATCGCCGTCGATCTGTTTGCCAGGGGTGTTCGCGAAATCGTTTTTTTCGACGGCGTGCAGCAGGAGGAGTTAGTCGATTTATTTACGGTCATCTCGATCCCGAAAGAAGACCTCAAGCACAGCACGGAGAGCACTGAAACAATCCTGTGGGAAAAAGGGCTGGCGCACATCACCGTGACCTTTGCTGATCTGGACGAGATCATCGTTCAGGATACACCGCAGGCCCAGGCGCCCAGCCGGCCGGCCGAGACGGTCGACGCCGACCTTCGGAAAAAAGCGACACCCGGCTGGCTCGAAGGCAGAGAACTATCGCTCTCCGGCAGACGGATCATGTTGGGCGATCTGGCTGCGAACCCTGGACGGTTCGGTGCGTCGCTGGTAGAACTTGTCAAGCAGACGGGTAAGACGTTCGATCAGCAGTTGGTGCAGCTGTTTGATACGTACCGGGACGCGGGACGGCAGCTCGGCCCCTATGAACCGGCCCAGAAAGCCCTCCTGTTCCGTGCGCTCGCGGAATCGATTCTCGCCATGGAGCCCGCCTTCCGCGACGGATTGATCGCCGGCAAGCTGTATGGCGAAGCGGATCGCATCGCCCTGCAGCAGGAGAAGGAAGATCTGCATGAACATGTGCATGAACATGTGCCGAACGAAATGCATGAGCGCCTGTCCGGTCGCATAGCCAGAACCTGGACGGCGGACCAGGTCGCGGCCCTGGTCGACCGCGCTTCCGGGATGACACCGGACACCACGCCGCCGGATTACCGCGGTACACCGCTCGAGCCGGACCTCCAGGCCATCGCCAGAGAACTGTCTGAATACACGGCCGAGGAAATCGATACGTTCAAGTTTCTGACAGAGTCTGGAAAAGATGAAGATATTGCACGTGCCGCGCTGCACACCATTACCAGCGTCCTGCCGCTCATGGAAGAATTCCTGGCCGCTCTGCCGCCGGACCGCGCCGTGCAGCAGTTCTCCCATTTGATCGGACAGCTCGACGACCTGCTGATCGCCTTCGTAAAAAGCAAGGATTATACCACAGCGGCACAGATCGTCCGGACGTTCCAGATGAAGACGTCCGCCCTGTTTCAACCGCGCCTCATCGAGTCGATCAGGAGGGCGGCAGACCGCGCGATCATCAGCGGGCTTGTTCGTGATCTGCGGGAACTCCCGGGAGACTCGGCAGTCCATCAGGCCGCGAATGCCTACCTCGCCCTGCTGGATCACGAGTCAACTCCGGCCCTGCTCGAGATCCTGGCTGCTGAAGAAGACCGGTCAGCAAGGAAACTGCTCAGTCAGCTCCTGATGGAGTTGGGGAAGGGCGATATCGGCCAGCTGGGCGGTCGGATAACGGATTCACGCTGGTACTTTGTGCGCAATATCGTCATGCTGCTCGGGGAAAGCAGGAGCGAGACGGCGCTGCCGTTTTTAAAGAAAGCAGCGGACCATAAAAATAATCATGTGCGGCAGGCGGTCGTTAAGGCTCTGCTCATGATCGGGGGGGGAAAGGCACGGACGTTGCTGCTCCGCCTTCTCGGCGATAAGGAGCCCGAGGTGCAGTTGTCGGCGGTGGCCGCCGCCGGAGCTTTTATCGGCGCGGGGGAGCCCGAGGCCCGCGCCATCATCGAGCGCCTCAAGAAGAGCGGCGGCGACGCACCGGCGCACGAGTTCACGAGAGAAGCTATTTCCGTCCTCGGGAAGATCGGCAATGCCGAGGCCGAAAAGGTGCTCCAGGAGTACACGCACGTCCGGTGGTGGAAGCCGAAGCTACCCCAGGAAGAGCTGAAAGCTGCGGCCGAGAAGGCGTTAGCCGCTCTCGGGAAGAGGCGCGACCATGCATGACCCTCTGTTGGCCCGGCGGGATGCATCGCCGCTCTCCTTCGTGCAGCAGCAGCTGATTATAACGACCGCGAAGAGGGCCTTCCTGCAGTTGAATATCGTGTTCCGGAATTCTCTGCTCTACCCACCTTCTCACCCGCTGGTCAAGGCCTCGGCGAACCTGTTCCTGCATATCCTGGAGGACCTGTTCTCCCGGAACGGCGAATGCGCGTTCCACCTTGTTGGCGGCGAGCTTTTCTTCGACACGTTTTCTCTGCCCATTGATGAAACGACCTCCCGCAAAATTGCGTCGCTTGCCGAAAAAAACATCGGGGGGATCCTGTTTAAGGCAGGCCTGGCCGAGCAGGAGGTCGTCTCCTTCGCCTACATCGTGCAGCGGGACCAGACGTACATCACTTCCCGGGGGGGCATGGCGGCACTTCTTGAGCGCGAGTCCATCATCCACATCATGGTTCAGGGGCTTCTCAAGACAGATCGCACGTCTGAAACGTTGCCCGGTGAGGCCCGGCGGAAAGCGCCGGCCATCTATCTCGATGCCATGCAGACCGTGAAGGAAATGGTCCACTCGCTCCAGGTGGGCAGGCCGTTCAATTCCCAGAAGACGCAGGCAATGCTGCATACGATGGTGGACGGCGTTCTGGACAACCGGGATGCGTTGCTCGGGCTGACGACGCTCAAGCTCCACGACGAATATACCTTCGCACATTCCGTGAACGTCGCTGTCCTGGCCATCGGGCTGGGCACCGCTCTCAAGTTTGATAAACCTCAGCTTGCCGCTCTCGGATTCGCCGCTATGATGCACGACATCGGGAAGGTCAATCTTCCGATCGAGGTCATCAACAAACCGGGTTCCCTGACTGAACCGGAGTGGGAAATCATGCGGCGGCATCCCCTGGAGGGCGTCGTTATTCTTTCCGGCATGCAGGGTATCCACCAGCTAGCCATGGTGACCGCCCTCGAACACCACCAGCACTACGACACCCACGGGTATCCGCAGAAGAGCGGGACCGCGCAGCAGCATCCCTTCTCGCATATTGTGGCGATTGCCGATGCCTTTGACGCTATCACCGCGGTCAGGGTCTACTACAAGGTCCTCAAACCGCCCGACGAGGCCATTCGTATCCTCCTGAAGCTGCGCGGCTCGGACTTCAATCCCATGCTGGTCAAGGCGTTTGCGAACATGGTCGGCCTGTTTCCGATTGGAACGCTGTTGCGTTTGGATACCAGTGAAATCGGGCTCGTGGTCCATCAAACCACCGACCTTTTCCGGCCACGGGTGATTCTTCTCACGACCTTAGACGGGACGGAGCAGGAGGAGATCAGCCTCCTGGAAATGGCGAGAGGGAAATACCTGCGTACGCCCGCAGCTACGCTGGATACGAACATCCTGAAAGTGAATATCAACCAGTATTTCACCTGAGCCGAACTCCGGAAGCTTGATAGCAAGCGATTTTCAATTTTACTCAAAAAAGGTCTTGATTGTGGAACGTATCCGCGAGGTTGAACATGGCTGAATGCAAAATAGGAAGGGGCGCCGATAGTGATCGTAAGAGCAGCTATCTGCTGACCGTAGATAGCGATGTCAATGAGCTCTTCTACACGTCGATGCTCCTCCAGCGCTTTGAATACAACAGCTGCACTGAAACCAAGGGTACGGATGCCTTTGATATGGCAATAGCGGCCTCGCCGTCCCTGATCATTACCGAGCTGGATCTTTCCGACATGCCCGGTCTCGAGCTGATCCAGCGGCTTAAGAATGATGTTCGTACCGCCTCCATCCCCGTCATCGTAAAGACCGTCGGGCTGACCCCCGAGCTTGAACGGCACTATCGCAGCGCCGGCGTCGCAGCTTTCGTACACAGCCCTGTCCTGGCCGAAGACCTGTTTCATGCCGTCCAGAATACGATCGAGACAACGCCGCGTTCGAATATCCGCATTCATACCCGGCTGCCGGTGATCATAAACGGCAAGGCGTTAGAATGTACGCAGGGCGAGTGCGTTTCTGAATTGTCCGAGTTCGGCATGTTCGTACGAACGCTCCAAGACTGCCCTCTGAATACGCTGGTTTCCGTGCAATTCACTGTCAAGGACCGGTCTCTTTCCGCGGAGGCCCAGGTTCTCTACTGTCGCCACTTCGGCCAGGTTTCTTTCAAGAAACCCGGCGTAGCGTTCAAGTTTCTCCACCTGGATCCGAGCGACCGGGTATATATCCGGGCGTACATCGAGGAGGAGCTCATGAAGGGTATTATTCGCAAGTGAGGAGCGTGATTCCGTGCCCGGAAAACGTGCGCGAGCTCGGGAACATCGTGAAACGGGCGATCATCCTTGAGAAGGGCGACATCACCTCTCCTGCCGGTCGGTTCCAACCATCAATAGGACCATATGAGGATATTCAGCCAGGTAGCCAGTGCTTTTGGCCACCAGGGGAGCGAGCTGGCGAAGTATATGCGGAAGGACCCCGCAGCTATCACGCGGCAGATGCGGTATACAACGCAGGAGGGGGAGGTCCGGGTGGTGTTTAAGTGGTTGGGAGCAATAAGTCAATAAATCAAGCCCTATATGACCCTTGACGCCAGTGGGAAAATTTAGTATTATTGCGCCACAACTGAGGGCTCAGCCCCAGATATTTTCGAAAAAGGAGAAATCATGAAAAAAAGTATTTTTAAGCTGGCAATGCTGTGTTCACTGGCAACGGTATCCTGTTTTGGTTCTAGTTCCACCGCTCTTGCAGAAGATGCTTCGAAGTTAAAGAATGTCGCCATCGTCTCTATCTCGGTGAGCGACGTGGGAGGTTCCGTACAGGGCGGCAGTATCGGCAGCACGCCGGTTTCAAAACTGATCAGTGACGCCGTTAACACCATGGTGGATGACGCCGAGAAAAAGCTGGGTACCAAGTGGAATGTGGTAAAAGTGTCCAGTTTTATTGATAACGCAGACTATCGAAAACCGAGTGTGGAAAAAACACTGACCCTGTTCGTGCCGCAGGTTAATGGAAAGGAAATGCCGGTATTTACGCAGGTGAGCAAGGAAATAAAGGGCGGAATCCTTGACGCAGAAAAAGCCAAGGAGCTCTGTAAAGCATTGAATGTCGACGGGGTAGTCCTGATCTTTTCAGAATGGGCCTCAAAAACAGGCGGTTTTGTTCCTACGACCAAAGCCCTTACCAAGAACATCCTGACGGTATGGGACGGCAGCGGAAACAAGGTGATCTATAAACGGGTCGACACGGTCGGCAATAAAACGTTGGGTGTCGGCGGTTTTAAGGCTGTTAATGAGGAAACGATCAACGAGTGGCGCGACTCTTACAACCGCTCGCTTGATGAAATCCTCAAATCCTTGTAGGCAATCGCCTCAACCCAGGTGAAGGCTGCGAACAAGGGAAATACTGCCCCGTTCGGTGATGAGTCCTTCAATACAGAAAGCCGGCTGGAAAGCTCATTTCCCACCGGCTTTTTTAATTTTTTACTCCGCAAAAGAGCATTTGACATGGAAGCGTCGGATGAGCGCCTGATAAAAACGGATACATTCTAAAACAAAACTTTCACCTATTGACCGGCGCTGATGAGTTCGGCGTGGTGTCGAGTATCCGCCGCAAGGTGGAAAGAAGTGTGCGGGAATCAAATGGTTTCCGGAGAAAACCGGCTATGTCCCTGATGTCGTCCTTGCCCGCGATAATGTTCATGTGTCCCGAGACAGCGAGGATCTTCAGCTCCGGATCGAGCGCGCTGATCTGCCGGATGAGCTCCAGTCCGTTGATCTCCGGCATGACCATGTCTGTTATGACAAGGGCGATCTCGTGACGCTTTTCCTTGAACAAGGCCAGCGCCTGCGTCGGGTCATTGACGGACAGCATCGTATAACCCTGTTGTTCCAGGATCTCCCGGACCGCTCTCAGTGAATCTTCATGGTCATCCACGTACAGAATAGTCTCTTTCTTCTTGATCGGTTCGGCATTCGCGTTGGCCGGCCAGGAGACGGCCAAGCCGGGTACGGGGAGGTAGAGGGTGAATGTGCTGCCGCAGCCGACCTGGCTCTGGACGTCAATATAGCCGCCATGCTCCTTGACGGCGCCATAGACCATGGACAGGCCAAGCCCCGTTCCCTTGCCGCGCTCCTTGGTCGTAAAAAAGGGTTCAAAGATCTTTTGAACGACCTGGTCGGGAATTCCCGTGCCCGTATCGGTCACGGTGATCTCCGCGTAGTGCCCGGGTTGGACGTAGTGCGGCACATCCGTCATGCCGTCAGTGACCTCGCGGAATCGCGTCGTGATATCGATTCGACCGCCCTTCGGCATGGCGTCCCGCGCATTGACCAGAAGATTCATCATGACCTGTTCGAGCTGGTTGATGTCTCCGTGGATGACCGGCAGCCGGTCGCTCAGGTCGATGCTCAGTTTGATGTCCGCGCCGAGCATTCGCTCGAGCAGCCTGACGGTATCCAGGATGACCGTGTTGATATTGAGCGGCAGCATTTCATAGGTGCTCTTTCGCGCAAAACCCAGCAGTTTTGAGATCATCCTCCCGGCTTTGATCGAAACGTCCTCGATCACCTGCAGACTGCGAAGAGACTTGCTGTCCAGGGGTGTATGGAGCCGGATTATCTCCGTATGGCCCAGGATCGCGGTCAGAATGTTGTTGAAATCGTGCGCAATGCCGCCTGCGAGCACGCCGATGGACTCCATTTTCTGCGATTGAAGCAGATGTTCCCGGAGCTTCTTCGTCTCGGTCACATCCCGGTAAAAGGACTGGATATAGAGCTCGTCAGCGATTGCGATCGCTTTCGAGCTTATTTCCAGATGGAGCGGTGAGCCGTCTTTTTTGTTGTGGGTGGCCGCGAAAAACAGGGTTTCCCCCGCGAGGATCCGGAGCATTCTTTCTGCCATCTTTTCCCGCTGATGGTCGATTTCCAGGAGCGTTATGTGTGTGCCGAGCAGGTCGTCCTTGGAGTAGCCGTGCATGGCACAGGCGTTGTCATTTGCTTTCAGGATGACCCCGTTCCGGTCGAGGACGATGATCCCGTCGGTCGCGCTGTCGAACAGCGATCGGTGCCATTGCTCGGATTTGTGCAGTTCCTTT
>JANPMZ010000275.1:0-7908 GCA_031427195.1 Nitrospirota bacterium | reverse complement strand
TCGTCGGTCACGATGATGTCGAAGGTCTCGATGGGGATCGCGGGATTGTATTCCAGGGGCGGGACTTCCTTGTAAACCTTTTCGAGCCCTTGCGCGGACACCTCGTCCCCTTCTTCGGGCAATTCCACGCCTTTGAGCATGGAGTAGAGCCGCTGTATCGTGCAGATGCAGACCCGGGCGGTGGTATCGAGCGTATTGGACGTGAGACGCTGGGCGATGTACTCTTCCGTGAACTTGAAGTTGTTGTAGGGCGAAAGGTACTGCTGGAATTCCTTCAAGGCCTGCCTGCCGAGATTGCCCCGGTCAACGAGGAACAGGACCCGCCTGGCCCCGCCGAACTTGATCAAACGGTACAGAAAGTTGATGGCGGTGAAGGTCTTGACGCTTCCGGTCGCCATCTGGAGGAGAGCGCGGGGACGGTTCTCGGAAAGCGACTTTTCAAGGTTCTTGATCGCCACTATCTGCGCGGGCCAGAGGCCGTCTTCGATCAGGGGCGGCATCTGGCGGATGCGGGAGTTCAGGGTTGAGACGCCGCCGTAGATAGGTGACCTGAATGCCGCGTGATCGTCAGTGGCGGGAACGCCGTCTTCAAGCCATTTGGCCATCGTTTCGGGCTGATGGAAGGAAAAAACGTTTCTGGACCGGGGCTCGGGATCAAATCCGTTCGTGAAGCGTGTCTCAATACTCGTCGATTGATAACAAAAGGGCAGAGGCCGAAACCAGGCCGGTAGACTGTCAGGAAGGCCGTTCTTGTACCTGTCTGACTGGATTTCCACACCAGTAAGGGTCGTGCCCTCTTTCTTGGCCTCGATCACCCCCGCAGCCTTGCCGCCGACATAGAGCAGATAGTCCGCAGTGCCGTAACCGGACTTAAGCTCAAACTCGCGTATAGCCACGCCCTGTTTCGCATACAGATTGACCGCTTTAGCGTCCTGAACAGCCCAGCCTGCTGATACAAGCATCTGGTCTATCTGTTCTCTGGCTATGTCTTCAGGGCCTAAAGGCATCCACTCTTCCTTATGCAGACTATGTGCTTAAAAGCATTATTTAACGACGAAGTTACAGGAAATAACAGCAAAAGGCAAGGTTCTTGATGGGGTAACAACATAAATAGTTAAGAAGTTAAACGATTGGGGCAGTGCAGGGTTCAGGGTATTGGGAGCATGAATCGTCGAACCAGCCATGAGCGGCAAGGTGCAACCTTTGTAGCATGTCCGCGCCTTCCCGTCAATACCCAGAAATTCCCCCGACCGGGTGATAGTAATTGCAGATCTCGGAAACCTATAGCTGCAATTCACCCAATTTGCAACTTCGTATCTCCACCTATCGCTCGATGATCGCACCGTTCACCCTCCCCAACCCCTCACCATCAAGGGAGGGGCTACACAAGGTTGAAAGGTAATTTTCTGGCGTGAGAAGAATTCGGTTCGGAACTTGGGCAGAGTGAAACGAAGAATCGAGGTCGGGAAGTTAAATGCGGATTGGCTGCAATACTAATCTATGGTACTGGTTTAACCTCATAGATATCAACACCAAACGCGCCTTTGATGATAGTAAAGTGTTTGTCGAGGGTCAGAATTTTTACCTTATGCGCCTTTGCGGAAACAGCAAGATAGCAATCCGACAGTCCCACTGATTTGCCTTTCCGCTGAAGTGTGTTTGAAAGTTCTCCCGCAGTCTGCCAGAGATCGACCGACTCATCGAGAAATTCGAAAACGTGCCGGAAATCCCGAAGGACCTCCAGTTCCTTTTCTGCTTTCGCACCCTGAATAAGCTCGGCAAGAATGATCCCAGAACAGCAAATCCGTTTATCGTCAATCAGTTTTGAAATGGCGCTGTGCCAGGGCTCTTTCTTCCGGAAGAATTCGATCCAGGCCGACGTATCGACCAGTATCTTATCCAAGGCGTTTGTCTCCATGTCTGAGCCGGTCGGCGGGCATCGTAAATTCCATGTCCCCTGCCATGGTCTTGATCCTCTCCTGCTTCTTCATCCTGATCTCATCGCGGA
Organism: Nitrospirota bacterium; assembly: GCA_031427195.1. Lineage (GTDB taxonomy): Bacteria > Nitrospirota > UBA9217 > UBA9217 > UBA9217 > GWC2-56-14. The sequence goes on along the minus strand of JANPMZ010000275.1, from coordinate 5,900 downwards.
TCGCGGTGATGACCGCGTCGGTTTTGCTCTTTGCCTTGATCTCGGACATAAGTTCATCAAGGAGAATACTGGGCAAAGTTATGGTTGTTCGTGACATAGGATCCTCCACTATTTACATGCTACTATTTAGCATATAAATAGCTTTATTTCAAGTATAAAAAAGGCCCTCCGGAAAACCGGAGGGCCTTTACTTTTTATAAATACGGTGTAAAACCCTTATAATGCCTACGCCTTCTTCCGCCTCAGCGCCAGCAGAACGTCCAGGCTGATCTCGAAAGCCGCAGAGGGCATGGTGATCTGACGGCGCTCGAGCACTTCAGGCCTCAGTTCGCCGATGTACCCCGCCTCACGCCCGGACGCATTGATCCTGCCGCAGCGGCCCGGTAGATAGAGCGGGTGCTCCGCAGGATCAAGCCGGTACTCGATGCCCAGGTAATAGAGCAGAATATCGAGAAATGAGTGCATCTCGGAAAAATTCGCGGTCGGGTGGGAAATGAGCGACGCGAGAAGCAGGTCCGTACGCGTCCCCATGTTCTGTGCAGGATCGAGCACGGCCACCTCGCCGACCTCGAATATCCGATGCGGATAGAAGGCCTTCGAGCTTGCCGTCTCAACGCTCAGGATCGACGGTACGACCCGGTTTCGGAGGACCGAATAGGCGAGCGACATGGGGTTCGCCACTTCGACGAGCTTCTCATCGGGCAGCAGCGTATCCTCAAGCTCCTCACGGGAGCAGAGGATGTTGGACATGATCTCCTGGAAGCCTGAACCGACCATGGTCCCGCGCACAATATCCGACAGCAGCTCAAGCGCGGACAACGAGCCGACCGTCGACTGCCGCGGCATGATCGGCAGGAACGAACCATATCCCCTGCTGATGGCATAGTCCTCAACGAGATCCATGGGGTGCATAATGTCGTCGCGATAGGGCGGCGCCACGATTGTTACGGATCCGTTGGAAACAGTTACTCGGTGGCCATAGGCGCTGAGCTGTTTCTTTACGTCCGCCTGAGAAACCTTCTCGCCGAGTCCGGTTGAAAATGTTTCGAGCGACACCTTCATCTTGACGGAGGTATCATGGGGGAACGCCACGCTCTTGCCGAGTTCGGTGGCATAAGGATAGGTGACCAGCACCGGCTCGATGTCCGCGCCACGGTCGTAAAAGTTCGCCGCGAGGATATTCAGGGTAAGCACGGTCATACGCAGGTCCGTTCCGGTCACCTCGATCAGCACGCTGCGCGTCGTCGGCTTTACTTCGCCGATCTCGGTGCTGTTGATGATCGGCGGGAAGGAGAGCACGCGTCCCAGGCTGTCGGTCAGGATAGGGTACTGGTCGAATGATTTTACAATATTGCCGTAGGCAATACCCTTGGGGTGCTGTTCGAGGATCTCGGCAAGGGTCAGTTTTCGGTCCATGCCGAGCGGTGTGAAGGAGATCGAGGACGGTTCCGCCAGCCGGTAGTCCACGGGGAACGCAATCTTGTCGAGCTCGTAAATGCCGATCGAAATAGTAGAACGCTTGCGGCCGAAGATCTCGGCAAGTTTGTCCTGGCTCTGGATCATCTGCGTTAGAACATCGCTGTTCATGCGCATACCGCTGGCAGTGCAGGCGGCGATGTAGGGCCGCACGGCCTTCATACCCTTGGCGACCCGGATCTCCCGCGTCGCTTTCCTGCCGTGCTGGAAGTAGGTCGAAGCCTCCGGCTTGCCTGCAAGGTAGATCCTGATCTGGCGCGCAATACCCTCGGCAGACCACAGATCGGGCCGGTTGCTGTCGGAAAGCTCGACCTTGAGGTCGTCGCTCTCGGCGATATAATCCTTCAGCTCGGCCTTGGCAAGCATTAGATGCTTTTCAAGAACCGTGAGGCTCAGCTTTTTGCCGATGAGCGAGTCGAGGTCGCGTTTTTTAATATCTATTGTTGGCATAGGGTTACGTCAATCACTAAATTCCAATATCTAAACACAACGGCAAAAATTTTTCTCGCAAAGCTCGCAAAGAACGCAAAGAGAATCCAGAATCAAACTCTTTTCAGGTTTAAAACCAAAAAGCATGTCGTGGTTTGTGGTTTTCTTGGCGTCCTTTGCGCGCTTTGCGAGAGACGCCTTTTGGTTCGCACTTTTATTCCGGCCTGTCCCGAGTATCGGGGCTTGTCCGGGTTAGAGTTGAACAATGAGAATCTACTAACCCAGTTGAATTCTTTTTGTTCGAATAAAATCCAGATCGCGTGAGAACAGCTCGCGGATGTCCTGGATGCCGAGAGCGACCATGGCCATGCGGTCCAAGCCGAGGCCCCAGGCTATCACGGGGACGTCAACGCCGAGAGGCTTCGTCACCTCCGGTCTGAAAATGCCTGCGCCGCCCAACTCCATCCAGCCCAGTTCAGGGTGCTTCACATGCAGTTCAACCGACGGTTCGGTGAACGGGAAATAGGCGGGGCGAAACTGGAACTCGCCTGCCCTGGCGATCTCCTGGCCGAAGAGCTGCAGCAGCCCCAGGAGCGTGGTGAAGTTGATGTCCTCGCCAAGCACGATGCCTTCTACCTGGTAGAAATCAGGCGCATGCGTTGCGTCAACCGCGTCATAGCGGAAGCAGCGGGCGATCGAGAAATATTTCCCCGGTATCTTCGGGCCTGAGGCCAGGGTGCGCGCTGACACGGCCGTGCCCTGGCTCCGGAGAATCAGCCGTTTTGCGCGCTCCACGTCGAAAGGATAGCGCCAGCCCGTCGAACCCGTCTTTCCGCCGTCCTTGTGCACTGCTGCGACCTGCTTTGCAAAGGGTTCTTCTATTTTTTTGCAGGACGTGGGCTCTTTTACGAAATAGACATCGTGAATGTTCCTCGCCGGATGGAACTGCGGCATGAACAGAGCATCCATGTTCCAGAACTCGTTCTCCACCAGCGGGCCGCGCATTTCCTCGAACCCCATACCGATGAACTTGTATTTCACAAAATCGAGGAATTCTTTGTACGGGTGCTTCCTGCCGATGCTCTGGCGTGGCGGGTTCAGGGCGATATTGTAGGACCGGAATTTTTTATTCTTCCAGGTCCCCTGCTTCAGCATCTCAGGGGTGAGCAGCGACGCTTCTTCGGCAACAACACCCCGCTCCCTGATCAGCCGGAGCATGTCCTTGCCCTCGGGGGTCAGCGAATAGGAACGGTTCTTCTTTTCGGTGATGCGGAAAATGCCTTTGGACTTGCCCCGTTTGTGAAAGTTCGCCTGAATAGCCGCCTGATGCGCTTCGGAGAAGGATTGCAGTTCCGCATGCTCTTTTTCCGATGCGGTCTTGATGAGGTCGGACAGGAACTCATAGGCCGTGATATCGGCGCCGGCGACCAGTTCAAGAACGCCGCCTTGAACGATACGGACCACCCCTGCCTCCCGGAGCCCGCCCATTGCCGAGCTCACTTCGGAGGGCTCCATGCCCCAGTTCTGGATGACATCCTTTACCGTGAACTGCTTGCCCTCGCGAAGCGCCGTGATGATCCGCAGCTCGGGCGTGCCTTTTTCGAGATAGTCCCTGCCCGTTTCCGTGAGGGTGACCAGCGACGTGATCGATTCGTCCTTCACCTGGAGCAGGCCCTTGGGCTGAAGCCAGCCCGATGCCATGTCCAGCCGCGACTCATCAAGGCCGGAGCTTTTCATGATGTCCGGTGCGGAAAAAGATCCGCCTCGCTCGAAGCAGAGCAGCACTTTGTGTTCAAGCGGGTGGAGGCTTTCGAGCATTGCTATGAGGTCAGATTGTGCCATAGGATGCGGCTCAGATTACGTGGATTGAATTTTTTTGTCAAGAAAAAACAGATTGACGCACCTGGTAAGCGTATGATAAGGTAATGAATGGCGAGTGTAAAAATTAAACCAATACTGAGCTATACATTACTGTGCGATGACGTCCGTCAGGAACTCGGCGGCAAGTTCAGCCTTATGGGGCTCTTCGAGAACATCTATGCGGGCAGCTTCCCGGCGATCCATCCGCGGTTTGCCATCGTGAACGAGTGGACCGGCGGTAAAGGCGAGTTCCTCGCCAGGATACGGCTCCTCGGTCCGGACAAGGAACAGGTCCTCTCGGAGTCGGAGAGCAAGCTCGCGCTGCACAGCGAAACGCAGCGGCATCGGGACATTGCCGTCCGTTTTAATACCACCTTCCCCACCCACGGTACCTATTGGGTGGAGATCCTCCTTGACAACGAGCGCATCAGCCTGGTTTCGCTTACCGTGCAGCAGGCCGGACAGCAACAGCACCTGGTGCATTAGGACCAGGCCCGCTACTCAACGGTTATGAACGGCGCGCCGCCTTCCTTGGCCTTGACTTCCCGCAGCAGTTTCTCCGCGGCATCCCGGTTCGAGAACCTTCCCAGCCTTACGCGGTACCAGGTGCTCTCGCCCTGATTAAAGGCCACGACAAAGGCGGCATACCCCTGTTTTTTCAAGTTCTTCACTTCCTCTTCAGCCAGTCCTTTCTCAGGGTAGGAAGCCAGTTGTATCGTATAGCGAACCTTCCCTCCAGCAGCCGGCGCGGGCTTGAGCACGGCTGGACTCACTGAAGACGGAGACGGCTTGAGCGCGGTCTTGGTCTCGGGCTTGGAGCGGATCTCTGCCGTCGTTTCCCGCTTAACGGACTGAGGGGCCTCCTCAGCAGGCCGCGGCTTGACGTCGATAGAGACCGTGTTGTCGCCCTTTTCAGTCAGGGTCTTGTAAAAAGTGAACTCTTCCGGCTTGGGTATCTGCCGCGAGAGCAGCTCGGGCAGCGGCGGCAGCGGTTCCCCCGTAGCCGCTGCCTTGGCCCTGGTCGAACCGATATAGTACCCCAGGAAAAAAATGCCGATCATGAGGACGATGCCGATGGGTACAATCAGAATGCTGGAGATAATGCCGCCTCGATCATTGTTCATAGGTTTGCCTTTCCGTATGCCGCAGCACTTGCATTACCTGACGTTGTCAGGACAAATAAACATCGCATCGCCGTAGCTGTAAAAACGGTACTGGCGCTCCACCGCCGCCCGATATGCCGCCAGGACCCGTTCCCTTCCGGCAAAAGCGGAAACGAGCATCAGCAGCGTAGATTTCGGCAAATGAAAGTTCGTGATGATGCCGTCAACGGTCTTGAAAACGAAACCGGGATAAATGTACAGCCGGGAACTTCCCTGCCCGGCAGCAACCGTCCCGTCTCCCCGGGCGGCAGTCTCAAGGGTGCGCACGCTGGTTGTCCCGACCGCAATGATGCGCCGGCCCTCGCGCTTCGCGCGGTTGATCGCATCGGCTGCGTCAGGAGAGATAGCAAAGCGCTCCGGCGGCATCTTGTGTTCGGCGATCTTTTCGACGCGGACAGGTTGAAAGGTGCCGGGCCCGATATGAAGCGTGACCATGGCCGAGCCCACGCCTTTCGCCGTAAGTCTGTCGAGCAGCTCACGGGTAAAGTGCAATCCGGCTGTGGGGGCTGCAACCGCTCCCTCATGGGCCGCATACACGGTCTGATAGCGGTCCAGGTCGGCTTTGATGGGCTCCCGTTTGATGTAGGGAGGCAGCGGCGTCCTGCCGACTTCGGTGAGGATGCTCCTGATATCCGGGACGCCATGAAAACGGACTCGCTTCGTACCATCGTCGTTGCTGCTGACAATCTCAGCCTCAACGCCGGCAGGCAGGATCAGCCGCTTTCCTGCTGGAACTCCTCCCTTGACCAGCGCATCCCAGAGATTCAGCCCCAGTTCGGCAAGCAGGAATATCTCGGCCTTGCCTCCGCCGGGCTTTTTTGCGGGCAACCGGCAGGGAAAAACCTTGGTATTGTTCATAACAAGCAGGTCGCCCGGAAGGAGATAGTTCTCAATGTCCTGGAATATGCGGTGTTCAACAACGCCTGAAGAGCGATCGAGGACCATAAGGCGAGAACGGTCTCGCTCTTTAGC
>JANPMZ010000274.1:0-6149 GCA_031427195.1 Nitrospirota bacterium | reverse complement strand
AGACGAAAGTTCTACCGGTCCGTCATCGAAACGACCTTCTGCTCCGAAGCTTTCTTCTCGCCGACCATCTCGCTCTTGCCGTCAAAGGTCACGCCTTCTTCGATGATAAGCTTGGGCGTCCTGATGTTTCCCTGCACCACGCCTGGCGCGAGGATGTGCACCTTCTGGCTCGCGTTGACGTTTCCGACGATCTTGCCGCTGGAAATGATCGTACCCACGGTGATCTCGCCCTGGAGAAATGCGCCGTCGCCCGCGATCAGCGTGTCCTTGGAAACAACCTCGCCTTCCACCTTACCGTCAACGCGAATGGTGCCTTCGAAGCTGAGCACGCCCTTGAACTCCGTGCCTTTGCCCAGGAATGCCGTGATCTCGCCCTGCTCCGTTGTGCCTGAACCTTTTTTTAACATGAGTGGATCCTCCTTGAAATTATTTCAAATCTTTGGCAGCAGATTTCGCAGATAGCTTCCTCCCCTTCAAGGGGAGGATTAAGGTGGGGATGGGTCTTATGGATGAAACAAGAAACCCATCCTCACCCCGCCCTCTCCTTGAAGGAGAGGGTGATTGGCTGCGGCCGCTATCGCGCGGTTTATTATCTTATCCGATCTTCTCCAGTATCCGGTCCAGCTCCTCGTTCGAGTAATAGTCGATCACGATCCTGCCGCCTTTGGCCGTGGCCGTGATGCTCACTTTCGTGCCGAGCGATTTCCTGAGTTTGTCTTCAACCGACTTGAGCTCGTGGCTGACCTTCGGTTTTTTCTCTTTTGCGGGATTCTTGAGCTTGCCGGCAAGCGCTTCGGCCTCGCGCACTGACAGCCCCTTTTTCACGATCATCTGCGCGGCTTGCAGCTGGTCGCGAACGCGCTCCATCGAGAGCAATGCTTTGGCATGGCCCATGCTGAGGTTGCCTGCGGCGAGCTCGTGCTTTACTTCTTTGGGAAGACTGAGAATTCGAAGGAAGTTCGTGACGGTCGAGCGCTCCTTGCCAACGCGCTTTGCGAGATCTTCCTGCGTCAACTTGAATTCGTCCTGCAGCCGCTTGTAGGCCTCGGCGGCTTCAAGCGGGTTCAGGTCCTCGCGCTGGATGTTCTCGATCAGGGCCTGCTCGATGAGCTCGCGCTTGGTCGCTTCTTTCACCAGCGCCGGGATGGTCTTGAGCCCCGCGAGCCGTGAAGCGCGCCACCGGCGTTCGCCTGCAATGAGCCCGTAGTTTGTGCCGATGCGGTGCACGATGATCGGCTGGATCACGCCGTGTTCCTTGATCGACGCGGCAAGCTCCTTCATTGCATCGTCCTGAAAGGTTTTCCTCGGCTGGTATTCGTTCGGCACGATCTTGTCCAGCTCTATCTCGGCGATGCCCAGCGCCTTGCGCTCTTTGTCGTTGAGCACGGACAGATCCGGGATGAGCGCACCAAGGCCTTTACCGAGCGCCTGCTTTTGCATTGTTAAGGACCTCCTTGGCAAGTTCGAGGTAGCTTTGCGCCCCACGGGAGCGGATGTCATAGAGCAGCACGGGCTTGCCGTGGCTCGGCGCCTCGCTCAGGGCAACATTGCGGTGAATGACGGTGGCATAGACCTTGTCGCCGAAATACTTGCGCACTTCCTGCGATACCTGCGTGGCCAAATTGTTCCGGCTGTCGTACATGGTGAGCAGCACGCCTTCGATCGCAAGCTCGGGGTTCAGGTCCTGCTTGATCAGCTTGATGGTGTTCATCAGCGCCGACAGTCCTTCCAGCGCATAGTACTCGGTCTGGACCGGTATCAGCACCCCGTCGGCGGCGGTCAGGGCGTTCACGGTCAGAAGCCCCAAAGACGGCGGGCAGTCGATGAAGATGTAATCGTAATTATCCCGGAATGGGGCGATCGCCTTCTTGAGCACGCGCTCCCGGGCGATGGTCTGGATGAGTTCGATCTCGACGCCGACCAGGTCGATGCCTGCCGGCACCACGTCGAGCCAGGGGAAGTGGGTGTTTTTTTTGATCTCGGCAAATGGTTTCTTGCCCGTAAAAAGATCATAGGTGGTGCCGGTAAGGTCCTTGCGGTCAACTCCCATACCGCTGGTGGAGTTGCCCTGCGGATCGGCGTCGATGAGCAGCACTTTCTTTTCAGCTGCGGCGAGCGACGCGGCGATGTTGACCGTGGTGGTCGTCTTCCCCACGCCGCCCTTCTGATTGGCTATTGCGATTACTCTGCCCATGAGCTTCCGGATCCTTCCGATACTGCTGATTAAGAGCCCATAATTTACCATAGGAGCATGATAAAAGGAAGGGAAAAAGGGTATGGGGCATTGCGGATTTCGGATTGCGGATTGCGGAATGAATGTCTTTTACAAAATGCAGAAAACCTCTGGGAGGATGGAACGGCAAGATCCGACGGTTTTAATCCGCAATCCGCAATCCGAAATCCGAAATTGAACGCGTAATAAAAAAGGCAGGACGGAAAATTCCGTCCTGCCGTGGACCTTACGATACGAACATATTTACACGGACGCGGATTCTGCCTCGCACTCCGCTTTGGTCTTGTTCCAGCAAGGCCCGAGGATCGTTTTGAGGTCCTCTTCGGCTGTTGCTGCAATGGGCTTGATGGCGAAGTTCTTGACCAGCACGTCGAGCACGTTCGGCGTGATGAATGCCGGAAGCGTCGGGCCGAGGCGGATGTTCTTGATCCCGAGGTGGAACAGGGTCAGGAGGATGGCTACGGCTTTCTGCTCATACCAGGAGAGGATCATTGACAGCGGCAGTTCGTTCACGCCGACATTGAAGGCCTTTGAAAGCGCAATCGCGATCTGGATCGCCGAATAGGAGTCGTTGCACTGGCCGATGTCGAGCAAGCGCGGGATGCCGCCAATGTCTCCCAGGTTCTTGTCAAAGAAGCGGAACTTGCCGCAGGCCAGGGTCATGACGATGGTGTCCTTGGGCGCTTTTTCCGCGAACTCCGTATAGTAGTTCCTGCCGGGCTTTGCGCCGTCGCATCCGCCCACGAGGAAGAAGTGGCGGATCTTCCCTGTCTTGACCGCATCGATCACCTTGTCCGCTACGCCGAGCACCGCATTGCGCGCGAATCCTGCCAAAACTTCCTTTCCCGGTGCGTCTGCGGTAAATCCCGGAAGTGACAGGGCCTTTTCGATCACTGAGGCAAAATTACTGCCTTCAATGTGCTTCACATCGGGCCAGCCCACCAATCCACAGGTAAAGAGATTGTCCTTGTACGATTCCAGCGGCTTCTGAAGGCAGTTCGTGGTCATCACAATGGCGCCGGGGAAATGGGCGAACTCCTTGTGCTGATTCTGCCAGGCCGTGCCGTAATGACCGTAGAAATGAGGATATTTCTTGAGCCCAGGGTAGCCATGGGCCGGCAGCAGCTCGCCGTGGGTATAGACGTTGATCCCCTTGCCTTCGCTTTGTTTCAGGATCATATCAAGGTCTTTGAGATCATGGCCGGATACAAGAATAGCTTTGCCTTTTTTCGCGCCAAGCGGGACCTTGGTCGGGACCGGGTGGCCGAACGTGCCGGTGTTGCCGGCATCGAGAATCTCCATGGCCTTGAGGTTGACCTCGCCGCATTTGAGAACCAGCGCGACCCAGCCGTTCAGATCCAGATCGGTGCCGGTCGTGGCAGCCAATGCTTCGGCCATAAATGCATAGATCGTGTCGTCTGTTTTCCCGAGAATCTGGGCATGGTCCGCATAAGCCGCCAGACCTTTAAGACCGAACAGGAGAATGTCCTGAAGAGACTGGATGTCGGGGTTGATCGCTGCATCAGGCACCCGCTCCCGCACCTCGCGGCCCTGCTTCGCCAAAGCCTCGACGGTCGCTGCCGGTTTATAAGAAGCACTGCCGTGAGTGAATTCCGTTTTGCCGCCAGCTGCCTTGACCTTTGCCGTAAGCTTCTCGCGGAGCACGACACTCTTCTGGATAAGCTTTTCGAAACGCTTGGGGTCGAAGTCGACGTTCGTGAGCGTTGAAAAGAGCCCTTTGGTCAGAAAGAGGTTTACTTCCTGGTCATTGACACCGTGCTTTCTGCCTTCAACTGCAACGAGCGAAAGCCCTTTCATGGAATAAATCAGGAGATCTTGCAACGATGATACTTCCGGATCCTTGCCGCATACCCCGACCTTGGTGCATCCCTTGCTGTTTGCCGCCTGTTCACATTGATAACAAAACATGGTTCCCTCCTTGAGAGTATGGTATTGATCCTGATGGTGAGAGCTATAGTATAGCAGGTTTCGCCAATCTCATATGACGGGGGTCATAAAAATTGCGTTTATTGGAAACTATTTTGCGGGGAAGTGGCTTGAGAAGAACCTTTGGACGCGGAAGAATCGGAAACATCGGATAAGGGCGGATAAACCTTAATACTTCGACAGGATAACAGGATAAAATCTGAGGCTCTTGCAAAAGTCTAAAACACACCAAGCGGTCATTTCGACAATGCCAGAGCGCGCAACGCGGCTGACGAGCAATCGGGTGCCAGTGGTCCAAGACCCAGGGCGCGGGTAGCCCCGGTCAGGCGCAGGCGGTCCTTCTCCGGTTCCCAGACCCAGAGCGCGACCTCAGCCGCACCCAGCGCCTCCAGATTGGCCGTGGCGTCCCACATCCAGCGCTCGTTGGCCATTTCGTCCTGATCTACGCCATTCGAAAAAGGCGGCGGTCAGACCGACACCCCTGCGTCCGGGCCGTCATGACCCCCATAGGAGCTGACACGTCCGAACAGCACATGATCATGCCAGGTGCCGTTAATTTTCAGATAAGCCGAGGCAAATCCCTCCTCGGAGAAGCCCGCCTTGGCCAACAATTTCCGCGAAGGTGCGTTGTCCGGGATACAGGCGGCCTCCAGCCGGTGGAGGGCCAGCGTGCGGAACGCGAACTCACTGAGTGCGCGGACCGACGCCAGCGTCAGGCCCTGGCGGGCAAAGGGACGTCCGCACCAATAGCCGACCGAACCCATCTGGGCCACGCCGCGCCGGACGTTAGAGAGGGTGATCCCGCCCGTCAGCGCCTCGTCATGGGCACGGAAGACGAAGAAGGACCAGGCGACCCCTGCGTCGCGATCCCGGGCATAGGCCATCAACCGACGGCGGAACGCAGCGCGCGACAGATCATCGGCTGGCCAGGTCGGCTCCCACGGCTGCAGAAAGGCCCGGCTCCGGGCGCGCAGTTCGCGCCACTCTGCGAAATCCTGCGCTCGGGGCGGACGCAGAAACACCCCCTCGCCCTCGACGCGAAGTCCGCTTTCCGGCGCGATCCAGTCCAGCAGGGCCATGGGCGGAGGGTGGGGGAATTTGGCGTGGGGTCAAGAGTTGGGGTGGCCTCTACCCGAAAAGCGCCCGCTCGAATTCGTCTGCGGCACCCATGGCGGCCTTGGGGCCGAGGATCGCGACGGCAACTTTTCGGTGGGCCAGGATGCGGGCGGTCAGGGCGGCGAGCTGGTCGGGCGACACGGCGTCGATCTCATCGGCGATGGCGTCGGGGTCCAGCGTGAGGCCGAACAGCAGCACTTGGCCTGCGGCCTGTTCGGACCGGGCCAGCGCCGATTCGCGCCCCATGAACATCGAGCCCTTGAGCTGGGCCTTGGCGCGGGCCAGCTCGGCGTCGGGGACCGGCTTGGTCAGCGCCTGGATTTCGCCGGCGGTGACCTGCGCCAGTTCGACCGCATTTTTGGCGTCACATCCGGCGAACACGCCCAGGATGCCAGTGTCGGCATAGGTCTCGGAGTAGGCGTCGATGGCATAGGCCAGACCGCGCACCTCGCGCGCCTCCTGGAACAGCCTGGACGCCATGCCGCCACCAAGGATTTCGGCCAACAGGCGCAGCGCGAAGTAGTCGTGGTCGTGGATACCCACCGCCGGCAACAGCAGCACCAGATTGGCCTGTTCCAGCTTTCGGGCGCGGGTTTTCGTGCCGGGCGTAAACGTGGCGGGATCGGCGGCCGGGATACCGGTGCCCTTTGCCGCACCGAAGTCGCGTTCGGCCAGGCGCAGCAGGTCGTCCTCGTCCACCGCGCCGGCGGCGCTGATCACAAGGGTTTCCGGGGCGTAGAGCGCGGCACGCCACGCGCCCAGAGTCTCGGTCGTGGCGGCCATTTTTCATTTATGAAATATTCAAAATCAGAACCTCGCATATTTGTGTCCACACGATAGGCTCAGCGGGGTA
>JANPMZ010000273.1:0-2542 GCA_031427195.1 Nitrospirota bacterium | reverse complement strand
GATCTCGTCCAGGCCGTCCATGCCGTGCACGACAAAGACATGCTTCGCGCCAAGGTTGCCGAGCGCCTGGGCAAGCGGCCCGGTCAATGCAGCGTCGTATACGCCCATGATCTGAGCGGTCACCTTTGCCGGGTTCGTGAGAGGCCCGAGGATGTTAAAGATGGTGCGGATGCCGATCTCGCGCCGCGGGCCGATGGCATATTTCATGGCCAGGTGCATCAGGGGGGCAAAAAGAAAGCCGATGCCGATGTCCTTAATACATTCCTCGGCACGATGAGAGGGTAGTTCGATGTTCACGCCCAGCGCCTGCAGCACGTCGGCGCTGCCGCTCTTGCTCGAAACCGAGCGGTTTCCGTGCTTCGCGACCGTGACGCCCGCGCCGGCCACGACGAAAGCAACGGTGGTCGAGATGTTAAACGTATGCGCCATATCGCCGCCGGTGCCGCAGGTATCGACCTGATACTGAGCATCGAGCTTGATCGGCACAGCCTTCTCGCGCATGACCCGGGCAGAACCCGTGATCTCTTCAACGGTCTCGCCTTTCATCCTCAGCGCGGTGATATACGCGGCGATCTGGGCGTCCGTTGCCTCGCCCTGCATGATCTCGCGCATGACCGACTCAGCTTCGGCCTCGGTGAGATTGACTTTCGTCACGATTTTTGCGATGGCTTCTTTGATCATTATCTCCTCGTCCCCCCCTCCCCGATTCCCCTCGTCATAATTTCAAGAAGTTCCTGAGCAAGTCCTTGCCCGCATTGGTCAGAATTGACTCGGGATGGAACTGCACACCTTCAACTTTGAACTGCTTATGCCGCACGCCCATAATGATACCGTCGTCGGTCCAGGCTGTCACCTCGAGCACGGACGGCAGGGTCTCGCGCTTGATAATGAGCGAATGATAGCGCGTTGCCACAAAAGGGTTCGGCAGCCCGGCAAAAAGGGTCTTGTTGTCGTGATGGATCAGGGAGGTCTTGCCGTGCATGAGGTAGGGCGCGCGGATCACGTCGCCGCCGAAGGCCTCGCCGATGGACTGGTGCCCCAGGCAGACGCCGAGGATCGGCATCGTGCCTGCGAAATGTTTGATCACGTCAATGGAAATGCCCGCTTCCCGGGGCGTGCAGGGGCCGGGCGAGATCACGATGCGTTCAGGCTTCATTTTCTCGATCTCGGCGATCGAGATTTTGTTGTTGCGGTAGACCTGCAGGCTCTGCCCCAGCTCACCGAAATACTGGACCAGGTTGTAGGTAAAGGAATCGTAATTGTCGATCATTAATAACATAAGAACCTCAAATCTCAAGATCCAAATCACAAATTCCAAATAAATTCCAATTACCGAAATAGCAAATTCCAAACGTATGCAATTTGGCACTTGGTTCTTGGTGCTTATTTGAAATTTGGTGTTTGTATTTTGGTGTTTGCTTTAATCCAGCCCCTCTTCCGCCATTTCCACGGCGCGCATCATGGCCTTTGCCTTGTTCACGGTCTCCTGGTACTCTGCCGCCGGGTCGCTGTCCGCCACCACGCCGCCGCCGGCCTGGATGTAGGCCATATCATCCTTGATCACGAGCGTCCGGATCGTGATGCAGGTGTCCATGTTGCCCGAGAAGCCGAAGTAGCCGACGGCTCCTGCATAGGGGCCGCGCTTCGTCGGTTCAAGCTCGTCGATGATCTGCATGGCGCGGATCTTGGGCGCGCCCGAAACGGTGCCGGCAGGAAAGCACGCGCGGATCACATCATAGGAGTCCTTGCCCGGCGACAGCTTGCCGCGCACATTCGACACGATGTGCATCACGTGGGAATAGCGTTCTATCACCATCAGCTCGGAAACGGAAACGCTGCCCGGTTCGCTCACGCGGCCCACGTCGTTCCTGCCGAGGTCCACCAACATGATATGCTCGGCCCGCTCCTTGGGGTCGGCAAGCAGTTCCTCTGCAAGCGCCCGATCCTCTTCCTCGGTCGCTCCGCGTTTGCGCGTGCCCGCGATAGGCCTGAGGTCGATCCTGCCCTCCTCGAGCCTGACCATCACCTCCGGCGATGCGCCAACAACGGTCGTGGCGCCGCAGCGCAGAAAATACATGTAGGGCGAGGGATTGATGAGCCGCAATGCGCGGTAGATCTCATAAGGCTCGACGGAGATCTTTGTCTGAAAGCGTTGCGAAGGCACGACCTGAAAAATGTCGCCGGCCTTAATATATTCCTTTGCCTTCAGCACAGCCTGCTCGTACTGCGGCTGGGTGAAGTTGGAGGTGAGCTCATGTTTCTTTGTTTTCTTTTTACCCCGGACCCTGGACCCTGGATCCTGGACCCCGCTCTTGATCTTTTTAACCAGCCGGTTGATCTTCGCAACAGCCTCTTTGTAGGCAGCCTCAGCCGAACGGCCTTTCACATGCGCGTTCGAAACGACCTTCAGTTTGTGCGTGACATTGTCGAAGATCACGAGCGTATCGGTGATCATGAAGAAGACATCGGGAATGTCCAGCCCTTCCTTCGGCCTGGCAGGCAGGTCCTCGAAAAAGCGGACCACATCGTACCCCATGAACCC
>JANPMZ010000272.1:0-2725 GCA_031427195.1 Nitrospirota bacterium | reverse complement strand
CGCACAACCGAGGCTGAAGAGTGGATTCGCAAAGGGGTGACGGCAACACAGGATAAATTACCGGGCATTGCGTCCTCCCTGAAGAAGGAACTGCTGGACATCCGGCAGCGGAAGAAAGATTGGCCGTTCGCCGCGGCGCTCTGCGCTGATGACTTCTTTGAAAAGCCAGGCCTGAAAACCTTCAAGGAGCTTCAGATTGCCGCTGAAAAAGCAAGGGTTGGGCCCAAGGTCCGGGGCGCTTGTCTGGACTTCCTGGAAACGGGCGTCTATCCGGGTAACAAGGCCGGTTGGCCCTTGCCCGACACCGGCTTCAGGAAACCTGAAAAGCCAGGAAGGGAAACACCTCCTTTCACTGATGTTTTGATCGCCATCGCCATTAATGAGAAGCGCATTGACGATGTTTTGCGATGGTACGATGTTCAGAAACAAAGAGCAAATGCCCGGTTTGGATCGCATCGTGACGACGAGGTAGCAACGGCAGTTGCCCGTGAATATCCCGACAGGGCTCTTGCCATCTGGAAAAAAATCGCCGAGGGGCTCATCGCCCAGGCCAAGGTCGGCGCTTACAGCGAGGCTGTCGCTTATCTCAAAAAAATGCGACAGGCCCTGGAAGTGCCCGGCAGAGCGGCTGAATGGGTTTCCTATCTGGCGGCACTGACAGAGGCGAACAAGCGCAAACCCCGGCTCGTGGAGATGCTGAACGTCCTTAGCAACAAGCCGATAATTTTAAAATAATCCCATGGTAAACAATGGGGTGACGCAACGAGTCATGCCATCTGGCGACGCTTTTTACGGCGGATCGTTCGGCCTCTTTCTTTTTCGCCTCTTGGCTTCGTTCCCGCGGCGCCGTCGGTTTTCCGCTTGAAAATTCCTGCGCCATTGGTTACAATAGGAAGTAAGGATATGCAGCAAAAGTAAGGAGAGAGGCCATGACCGTTACGGCGAAGATTACCTCGAAAGGCCAGATCACGCTCCCCAAAAAAGTGCGGGACATTCTGCATCTCAAGGAAGGCGGCGTGGTCGTATTCGAGCAGGAGAATGACAAGATCGTGATCAAGCCTGCTGAGTCACTGATGGACTATAAAGGGTATCTCAGGGGACGGGCCAGGCCGGCTGACGCCGAAACCGTCCGGGATGCGGCCAGAACGTATGTCGGGAAAAGAGCGGGCAAGCGTGATGAATGAGGGTAAGCGCGCCGTCATTGATACTAATCTTCTAGTCCGCTATCTGACCGAGGATGATCCGGCCAAGGCAAACGAGGTCAAACGCCTTTTGCTCAGGGCGGCTCAGGATGAGGTCAGGCTCCTCATTCCTTCAGTCGTGATCGCGGAGTTGGTCTGGGTCCTTCAAAGCTTTTACAAACTCGAACGCGGCGAGATTACGCCGCTGCTGAATGCGATCCTGCAAACTCACGGGGTCGAAGTCAGCGACAAGTCCGTCGTTTCCAGGGCCGTTGCTTTATATCGGGACAGTGCGATGGATTTTATAGACGCCTGGATTGTCGCCTTTGCCGAAGGGGCGGAAGTCCGATCCATCTATACCTTTGACCGGAAGCATTTCAAGAGCATTGATGGAATCAAAATGATGCATCCCTGATCCTGATTCAAACCTAATTATGACTGAAAAAAAAGAAGATACCGCAGTAGCCACGAACCGCAAGGCGCGCCACGATTACTTCATTGAAGAAACCGTTGAAGCCGGGATCGCGCTGGTGGGCACGGAAGTGAAGTCCCTGCGCCTGGGGCTTGCGAACCTGACCGACAGCTACGCCATCGTGAAGAACGAGGAGATGTTCCTCCTGAACGGGAATATCAGCCACTATCCGCAGGGCAATCTGGCGAACCACGACCCGCTTCGGACGCGCAAGCTCCTGCTGCATAAGGAAGAGATCCGCAAACTGACCTGGAAAATGACGCAGAAGGGTTTCACGCTCATCCCGCTCAAGATCTATTTCGTGCGCGGCAAGGCCAAGGTGCTGATCGGCCTCGCAAAAGGCAAGAAGGCTTTTGACAAACGGGACACGATCAAGGAAAAGGAATCCAAACGGGAAATAGATCGCGTCATGAGAGAGCGGAACCGATGAAATATATTTGGTCCGTAGACGAGCATGCGGGAGATTCGTTCCAGAACGAAGGAAAGAGGGCAGGTTGTATCTCGACGTGGCCGTCTTGAAGAAAGAACTGGGGCTGGAGTAATATGAAGTTATTTTAATATAACCATCCTGCGTGATCAAGGGCGAGACCGATGAAAAAGATGCTGCTGGCACATAGTCTGAAAAAACCGATCATGGAGAAGAGCAGTTTTCTTGAACGCGCAGGTGTTTCCATATTTACGGTGGCGACGAACGACGACCTCCTGAAGGTCCACAAGCAGGAAAAGGTCGACCTTATTGTCACCAAGTTAGACCTGCCCGGAATGAAATCCGAGGAGCTTTTCAGCCTTATCAGGGAAAGCCCGGAACTGCGGGAGGTGTCCACCATCCTTATCTGCAAGGACACGCTCGCCCACCGGGAACGAGTCAGGCATTGCAATGCCAATGCGTTCTTTACCATGCCGGTCAAGCCGGTCCTCCTTCACCTGCAGATGCAGCAATTTCTGAATATTGCGCCGAGGAAGTACTACCGGGCTGCTTTGGCGATTGCTATTTCAGGAAAATTCAGGAACAGGCCGCTGCCGTTCCGGACGGAGAATATCAGTGCGAGCGGATTGCTCATCCGGGCGGCGG
>JANPMZ010000271.1:0-1573 GCA_031427195.1 Nitrospirota bacterium | reverse complement strand
GCAGTCGCCACCTTGCCGAGAGGCTCGATTACACCGGCATCGACCCCGAGGGTCGGATAAGGCGGCGCGTCGGCAGCGCCGGACAGCTTGACCGCGTTCTTCTTCACGTAATCAGGCAGATCCTTGTCCGGCTTTCCGCGCGGCTCACCCAGGACGAACAGCATCGGCAGCGCCACATTGCCCGCCTTGGCGAAGGCATCCGCCAGGCGACGATCGGTATTCAGCTTCTGGTCGGCCTCAAGCAGGATCGACTCGATCTGCGGGCAGGAGGACGGCGCGGCTACTGGCGGGGGAGCAGCAGCGGGCTCACCCGCCACGGGTGCCGCAGCCGGTGCCGCGGCCGGTGCCGCAGCCGGTGCCGCAACCGCTTCCACGGCCGGCGGCGCGGCGACAGCGACCACGGAAGGCAACGTCACGCCGCAGGTTTCAATCAGCTTGTTGATATAGGCCAGGCCAAGATCACGCTGCGGCTCGGAATAGAACACCGTGGTAGCGATCACCTTGGCTTTGGCGGTCGCCAGTTTGTCCACCATGTCCGCCATGACCTCCCGCGACCATGGCCAGCGGCCAATGTTGTCGAGGCTGGGCTTGTCGATCGCAATCACGGCGATCTTGTCGGATGGCGCGCGCGAAGTCGCCGCCACTCCCATGTCATAGGCCTTGCGCTCCAGACCTTGGAGCAAGTCGCCATTACCCAGAATCAGCACGACGAAGCTGACCACAACACCGAAGAACCAGTCACTCTTCCAGAAGTCTGCCTTCTTCATCGGTCGCTACCCCAGTATGAGAGCCCTCATTAAAACAGGACAATAAGCGCAATTCTTACAGTCCTGCATCAAGTCCGTCAATCAATTTCATGACATTCGGCCACAGTCTATTGGATTCTAAGCGCAAAAAAGCCGCCCCGGCTTGTGCCGAGGCGGCTTTTGAGGCTCGGCGCGCCGTGTCGCCAGCGCCGACTTCTGCTACTTCAGCAGGCCTTTAAGCAGCTTGGCCATTTCCGACGGATTGCGCGTGACGGTGAAGCCGCACTCCTCCATGATCGCCAGTTTGGCATCGGCCGTGTCGGCGCCACCGGAAATCAGCGCACCGGCATGGCCCATGCGCTTGCCGGCCGGGGCAGTGACCCCGGCAATGAAGCCGACGATCGGCTTTTTCATGTTGGCCTTGCACCAGACCGCCGCTTCGGCCTCGTCCGGACCGCCGATTTCGCCGATCATGATCACCGCATCGGTGTCCGGATCGTCGTTGAAGGCACGCATGATGTCGATGTGCTTGAGGCCGTTGATCGGATCGCCGCCGATGCCGACCGCGGACGACTGGCCGAGGCCTATTTCGGTGAGCTGCGCCACGGCTTCATAAGTCAGCGTGCCGGAGCGCGAAACCACGCCGATGCGGCCCTTGCGGTGGATGTGGCCGGGCATGATGCCGATCTTGATTTCGTCTGGCGTGATCAGGCCTGGGCAGTTAGGGCCCAGCAGCAGCGTTTTGCTGCCCGACTTGGCCATACGGTCTTTCAAGGCCATCATGTCACGTACAGGAATGCCTTCGGTGATGCAAATGGCCAGATCCA
>JANPMZ010000270.1:0-2480 GCA_031427195.1 Nitrospirota bacterium | reverse complement strand
AAACAGGATTGCCTGCCACTTCCTGGAGGGGTATAGGGCAACTGACGTGCCAGAAGAAAACTGCGGATATTGATAGAGTAAAGGACTTGATTGTGTATGAGAAAATTAAAGGTGAGATACAAGAGGTAAAGAGAAAGCCGTCAAGGGCACCCGTCGCATTTAACAGAACCGTCAAATGTCGTGGCCCTGAAGAGCGAAAAATGTGTGGGTTTTGCGGTGTATTTTTTATGAACGGCGGATGCCGCCTTTCCTCATCCGGCCGCGAAGCGTGCTGGGGTTGAGACCCAGCATCGCCGCTGCGCCTTTTTCCCCTTCGATCCTCCACCCGGTTTTCTCGAGCGCCTGAAGAATATGTTCACGTTCGATATCGACAAGGACCTTGCAGTCCTGCGCCTCCTGTTCACCGACCGTCAGGGAATTCACGAACCGGTCCAGTATCTGCAACCCGGTCCCCTGGCTCGTGATCACCGCCCGCTCGATGATACTTTCCAGCTCGCGCACGTTGCCCGGCCAGTCGTATTCCTGGAGGACGTTCAGGGTGTCTTTCGACACGGTCTCGATCTTCTTTCCCGTTTTCTTGTTGAATTTGGCGACAAAATAATCGACGAGAAGCGGGATGTCCTCCTTGCGCTGCCGGAGCGGCGGGATCGTGATGGGGAACACATTCAGCCGGTAGAACAGGTCTTCCCGAAACCCACCCTTCCGGATCTCTTCCTCCAACTTCCGATTGGTGGATGCGATGATCCGTACATCGGCCTTGATGGTCTTGGGGCTGCCCAGCCGCTCAAACTCGCCATCCTGGATAACCCTGAGCAGCTTGCTCTGAAGGTCCATCGGCATCTCGCCGATCTCGTCGAGGAACAGGGTGCCGTTGTCGGCAAGTTCGAAGCGCCCCATCTGCCGGTCGTGGGAGCCCGTGAACGCTCCCTTTTCCCGTCCGAAAAGCTCGCTTTCGATGAGATTCGCGGGGAGTGCCGAGCAGTTGACCGTTATCATGGGCCGGTCCTTGCGGCTGCTCTTGCCGTGAATGGAGCGCGCGACTACTCCCTTCCCCGTGCCGGTCTCGCCAAGGAGCAGAACGGTTGCGTCCTGGGGCGCCACCTGTTCGACCTTGAAAAACACATGCTCGAGGGCCTTGCTGCGTCCGATGATCTCGCCGAAGTTGATTTCCCTGTCGAGATCGGTGCGAAGGTAGACGTTCTCAGCCTGGAACCGGTCCTTTAACTGCTTGTTCTCCGCATACGCGCTCCGGAGCGACTCTTCCGTCCCCTTGTGCTCCTCTATTTCCTGCGAGAGCCGCTCGTTTACTCTGGTCAACTCTCCAGTCCGTTCCTGCACCGTCTGTTCCAGCATCTTGTTGTAATTCTCGATTTTCTTATACAACAGCCGCACTTCCAGCATGTTGTGGATACGTGTCTTTACTTCGGCCAGATCAAACGGTTTGCTGATGAAGTCCTTCGCGCCGGCTTTCAGCGCCCGCAGCTTGTGACCCGGTTGGGCGGTGATCACGAGGACCGGAACGTAGCTGTCTGTTTCAATTGCCTTCAGGTCTTCCATCACCTGGAAGCCATCCATGCCGGGCATCTGCAGGTCGAGGAGGATCAGGTCATAGTGGTTATCACGATGCAGGCCACAAACAGCACGGGAATCCATCGTCGACGCAATGCGCGCATAACCGGCGTTGCCCAGTATTTGCTCAAGTAGCCGCACATTGGCTTCCTGATCGTCTACGATCAGAATTTTCGCGTCAAGAATCTCAGGTATAGGGATTTCAAAAGCCCCATTTCGTTGGCACGGGTGGATGGGCCCCGGGTCTTGATGCGGGGAGGTGGGCGAAAGTGAGAAAGGCACTGAGTAGATAAGGTGTTGGCATAGAGAAGTTCCTGCTTGTTGATACGCCCTGCGACGGCCCTGGTCAAGGAAAAGGCGAAGCTTACGCGACCCGCGATGATCGGGGTTGGATCGCGCTTTGAATTTTTGGGGTTCTTCAAGCTCGCGGCGGCGGCTGTGGCATCGCCTCGACGCAGGCGAGGATGGCCCTGACTCGGGCACCTCCGGTGCCCTCGCCCCTTCGGGGCGGCCATCGGCGTTGCCGATGCCGTCCTATTCGCCATTCCTGGCGAATGGTGATGACGCGGGGCTGCGTAATCCATGCGATGCGTTGCATCCGGCCTTGGCAGTTCGGGCAGGCCAGTACGTCCACGGCGAATACTCTGAGCAGCAGCATCAGCCTTTTCACTACGATCGAACGCGACTCGGCATTGAAACGAATGTCTCAGCTTGCCTACTTGAGACTTGGGACTTGAGACTTGAGACTCAGGACTACGAAAGCGCAGCCTAGCATCACCCCAGGCAGGTTGAGCAGCGGGCCCCGGCTTGCAGGCGCTGGATGATTTCGGGAACAAGACTCAGGTCCGCGAGCTCTACCAGTTCCGCATCTGGTGCGTGATCAGGCCTTGGTTTGCCTTTGCGGTTCACCC
>JANPMZ010000269.1:0-1954 GCA_031427195.1 Nitrospirota bacterium | reverse complement strand
TCCTGGGGGTTGACGTAGACCATGCGGATGAGCTGGGTCACGTACCCTTCTCCGCCGAACCGGCCGTCCTGAAACACCTTGAGGCCGCTCTGCCGGGCCTGGGCCGAAGGAATGATGCGAACGACACTGCCGTCCTCGATGGCGGTGAACCCTTTGATCTCCAAAGCGGACTGGAACACCTGATAGGCCTCTTCCGGCGAGATCCGCGTGGGGGTCATCAGCGTCACTTTGCCGACCACCCGTTCATCAAGGATGAAGTTCTTGCGCGTCAGCTCGCTCATCACCTTGATCAGCGCGCCGATCTCGATGTTCGTGAAATTCAGGGCGATGAAATCCTCGCCCGCTTTCAACCTCGGCGTTTCGATCTTTTTTGCCGGGGATGCGGGAACGGCAGGAGACGGAAGAGGAGTTGCCTCTTGTGCAGAAGGAGACGGAGGAACTACCTCCTGTGCAGATGCAACGCTCGTTATAACAAGCCCCGCAAGGAGCAGGGCCATTGTTTTTTTCACGTTTGGCCTCCGGTATAAGAATTACGTCAGTAGCAGCCTCTTCGGGGAACACACGATGAAGCCCATGAACACTGAAGTTCGTTACTAATAAAATGCTACTCAAAAAGGCAAGAATATTTACCGCGAAGGCGCGAAGAGCGCGAAGGACGTCAAGAAAAAGATTTAGCTTTAATACAAGATCTAAAAGATTTTCTTCGCGACCTTCGCGCCTTCGCGGTGAAAAGGTTTTGGTTCCTGTTTGTCCGGGATTATGGCACAGATGGAATCCTGCGGGGAAAATCCATTAAAGTTTTTCTGCTCCTGAGGCAGGGCCCTTTTCCCGGCCCCTGACGATTTGTTTCCGCCGCTCCGGTCAGCGGATCTCGTAGTTCAGCGTCTGGCGCTGACCGTTGCGCATAAGGTCGATCGTAACGTTCTTTTCTTCCTTCAACCCCTGGTACAACTGAAAGAACTTGCCGGGATCATCGACATCCTGCGCATTGACTTTCTGGATCACATCGCCGTTCTTGATCCCGATCTTCTCGTAGATGCTTCCGGCCACGATCTCGCTGATGCGGAACCCGACGGTCTTCCCCGCTTCCAGGTACGGCAGGGCGCGTGCCTGGGTCAGGATCTGGCTCATGTTCTCGGTGCTCGCCGCAACCTCCCGCTGGTCCAGCATCCACTTGTCCTTGGACAGCTGACGGACGCCGGTCGAGGCCTCCGCCGAAGGAATTGCCATGACGATCTTCGTATCGTCAACCATCTCAATTACCGTGACCGAACCATCTGCCTGCTTCAGCGAGACGCTGTCGCGCTTCACTTTTACGATCCGGGAACCATCGGGCAGTTTCTCATTGAGCCGGTAAAAGGCCTGCGGGTTCGCGGGGCTGTCGAGCACGGCGCCTGAGAAGTGCTCCCCCTCGATGGTCCCGATCAGGACGTACACGGAGGGCGCCGAAGCCTGGGACGGCCCACCCGACGGGCCTTTGCCTTCGCCAAAAAGACCGCGCTCAAGAACGGAGGAATAGTCGCTCAGCTCACGCCTCGGTTCAAGCGCCGGACGGTTGCTCTCCAGAGGCGAGGTGATTTTCGGCGCGGCTTCAAGGCTTCTCCCGATCATGGCGTCAACGGTATCAGCAAGAAAATATGCCGACACGGTGAGGAGAGCAATAAGTATGATGTTGTAGATGGTTCTTTCTTCTTTCATGGCCTTTTCCTGATGTTTCTTGAATTATACTCCTTGGGGCACAGCTTGTCAATTCCTAACCGATTGACGTCAGCAATTCCGCAATAACGTCTTGGAAGTCAACGGACAGAAGGCGGATCAGCGTTTTCAGGGTATGGGCCATAATCCCAGAGCACGGAAATGGTCAGGACAGGTCGTCGGGAGCGTTGCTTCTGTCACAATCAGGTAAAAAGGGTAAAAGGTAGTGTGCCGTTAGATGGTATCTAACAGGAAGGTA